>QHXA01000274.1 GCA_003222755.1 Acidobacteriota bacterium | reverse complement strand
CATGGCGATGAGGACATCGCCCTCTTTTAACGCGCAGATCCGCCGCCGGATTAAATTGCATGACACCATCCTTGCGCTGGACGGCCAGAACAATGACGCCATACTTGCTGCCCAGCCGCAACTGTTCGAGCGTCTTGGAGACCAGCGGGCTAGATGAGCCGATTTGCAATTGCTCGATCTCGAGATCTAGATCCGAAGACTGACGAAAAGCCGAAGCCACATCCAAAAAAGTTGCGACGTGAGGCCGCAACAGAGACTGTGCCAAACGATGCCCGATAAACGAGTATGGCGTCAAAACCGATATCGCGCCCGCCCTTCTCAATTTTTCCTCAGCCTGCTCGTCACTGGCTCGCGCGGCAATGACCAGCTGCGGATTGAGCACCTTTGCTGAAAGCGCGACATATACATTCTCCGCGTCACTGCTGATTGCTGCCACAAGGCCTTTCGCGGTCTCAACCTGGGCCTGCCGCAGGACCTCGTCTTTAGTCGCGTCACCAACAAGCGTAATTACGCCTTTATCGGTCGCCCATCGCGCCCGCTCGACCCTGTTATCAATGAGAACGACTGTCGCTTCGCTGCGAAGCAGTTCCTGTATCACGCTCCGGCCGACGCGACCCGCCCCGCAAACGACGTAATGTCCTGAGATCTGTCTGAGCATCCGGTCCCTCCGCTTTCGGACGAAATAATCGCTCATTTCCAGCCGTAGAAGCGTCTCTCCGAGTATGGCGATCGAAACGAACACCGTCGTCACGCCAATCAACATCAAGACGGAAGCGAAAACGCGGCCCCGAGAGCTAAGCGGGTGAACTTCGCCGTATCCGACTGTTGTCAGCGTGATCAGTGTCATGTAGAAGCTGTCGAAAACAGACCAACCTTCGACGAGAACGAAACCGATTGAACCCATGATGAGCGTGGCGGTGAGAAGTGCGCTAATGAAGAGGAGACGTTTGATGAATTGACGCACGTGCGGAGATTTTAGCCACAAAAAGGCACAAAAGCCCCAAAGGACTCTTGCGCCTCTTGTGCCTTCGTGTGGCTAAACCAAATCTTCAGGTTTGATCGGCAGCCGGCGTATCCGCTTTCCTGTCGCGCTGAAGATTGCGTTCGTTACGGCGGGAGCAATAGCGGGAGTGCTGGCCTCGCCAATACCGCCCGGCGGATTCGTACTGGGCACGATGTGGGTTTCAATCACCGGCATCTCATCCATGCGGAGAGGTTCGTAATTGTTGAAGTTCGTCTGCTGGACGCGCCCACGATCAATCGTGATCTCGCCTCGCAGAGCCGCGCTGAGCCCATACACGATTCCGCTTTCGATCTGCTGCACAACGATCGCGGGGTTCACGACGTGGCCGCAGTCAACGGCGCAGACGACGCGATGCACACGGACCTTGCCTTTGTCGATCGAGATTTCGGCGACCTGCGCATTGAAGCTCCCAAGATTATCGACAACAGCAATGCCGCGATGCCGCCCTGCAGCCAGCGGCTTGCCCCAACCCGCTTTCTCTGCAGCCAACTCCAGGACGCCGAGCATCCGCGGGGCTTTTGCAAGCAGCCTCCGCCGGAACTCGACGGGATCTTGTTTGGCAGCAAAGGCCAGCTCATCCAAAAAGCCTTCCGTGAAAAACGTGTTATGGGAATACCCAACCGACCGCCAATAACTCACCGGGATCCCCACATCCGGCGGATGGTATTCCACCAAGATATTCGGGATCGAGTAGCGGATCTCAGCGATTCCTTCGACTCCCGTTCGGTCGACTCCGTTGCGCAAACCCGCAAATGACGGGCAAACCACACGAGCGTTCCACACCGTCGGCATTCCCTTGTCGTCCAGCGCCGAAGTGAACTTCGTGTATGAAGCGGGACGATACGTGTCATGCTGCAAATCGTCGTCGCGTGTCCACTGCAGTTTCACCGGAACGCCGGCGACCTTTGAGATCTCGACAGCTTCACCGATAAAGTCGGCGCCGCCGCGCCGTCCAAAACCGCCGCCAAGGTACACGGTATGAATCTGCACTTTTTCTGCAGGCAGGCCGGCGATTCTGGCAGCAGTCTCGCGCGCGACACTTTGGATCTGCATTCCACTCCAGACATCGGCGCCATCCGGTCGAACGTGCGCGACGGCGTTCAGCGGCTCCATCGGCGCGTGCGAAAGATAAGGAACTTCGTACACGGCTTCGATCTTTCGAGGCGTGCTCGCGAGCGCCGCAGCAACATCTCCTTCTTTGCGCGCAACAGCACCCGGCTTCTCGGCGAGATCCGCGAAAACTTTCCGGATACTCGCGCTCGTTGTGGTCGCGCGAGGTCCTTCGTCCCACTCAACAGCGAGAGCCTTGCGGCCTTCCATTGCAGCCCAAGTGTTCTCTGCAAGGACCGCGATGCCATTTGAAATCTGCACAACCTGCTTCACACCGGGAACGGCTTTCGTTTTAGCGGCATCGAAGCTCTTTACTTTTCCACCAAATACCGGGCATCGCAGTAACGTCGCGTAAAGCATTCCCGGAACTTTCATATCAATTCCAAAGATGGTCTTGCCGCTGACCTTTGCCGGTGTGTCCATGCGCTTTTGCGATTTTCCGACGAGCTTGAATTGCGAAGGATCCTTCAATGCCACTTCGTACTGCGGCACTGGCAACTTTGATGCAGCTTCGGCGAGGCTGCCGTAACTGAGGCGCTCTTTCGTGTTGATATTGACGATGCTGTTGTTCTCGGCGCGGCATTGCGACTTCGGAACGTTCCACTTCTGCGCCGCTGCCTGAACGAGCATCTCAGCCGCGGTCGCGCCGGCTTTGCGCAACGGCTCCCACGAAGTCCGAACGCTCATGCTTCCAAAAACGCCCTGCATCGGGCCAAATGCCACGGGATCGACGCCGGGGAATTCCGTGCGGATCTTCTTCCAGTCGCATTCCAATTCTTCGGCGAGCAGCATGGAAAGCGACGTGACAGTCCCTTGTTCCATTTCGGCCTTGTGGATGTAGAGCGTAATCATGTCGTCGGCGCCGATTTGAACGTAGGCGTTCAGCTTTCCGAGCGCGTTTTGCGCTTCGAGGGAATGGTTCTCCGGAAGATAAAAGCCAAGGACCAGGCCGCCTGCTGCAGCGGCGCCGGTCTTGAGAAAACTGCGGCGATCGAGTTTTTGAATGGTAGTCATTCCGCACCTCCCGATTGCACTTTGGAGCCGCCGGTGTATCGAGTTGCCCGATGAATCGCCTCGCGAATTGCCGAATAGGTTCCGCAACGGCAGAGATTGCCGCGCATCGCCTGATCAATATCGGCATCGCTGGGATTCGCTTTCCGCGCGAGCAGCGCAGCGGCCGACATAATTTGTCCCGATTGGCAGTAGCCGCATTGCGGAACGTCGACTTCGATCCATGCGCGCTGTACCGGATGATTCGCATCCGCTGACAGACCTTCGATGGTTGTGACGTTCTTTCCGGCAACGGTTGAAATTGGCGTCCCGCAAGATCGCGTCGCCACTCCGTTGATATGCACCGTGCATGCGCCGCAAAGCTGCAAGCCGCAACCGAATTTCGTGCCGGTCAGGCCCAGCGTGTCGCGCAACACCCACAGCAGCGGCATCTGAGGCTGGACGTCGACGCTTTGTCGTTTCCCGTTAAGAGTGAAGTCAATGGCTGGCATCTCGGTTATTCCTCCTAGGCTTACAGGAGTATAACCACAGACTGAGTTCGTTTGAAGCGCGTCTGGTAGGGGCGGTCATAGACCTCCCTACAGGAAAGACCCGCCAGAGGCTATCGCTTCCGTGATCCGCTGCCGTTTGTTGAGGCAGTATTTGTATCTGGTGTCGTGACTAGAGGCGCTTCCTCTGGAGCGGGGCACAGCTGATGAGCGATTGCAAAGAGGACGAGCTCGAGGCGATTGTAAACACCCAATTTGTCAAACACGTTGGTCAAATGATGCTTCACGGTATATTCGCTGACGCCAAAAGTTGCCGCGATGTCCTTATTTGTTTGGCCTTGAACCAGCGCGCCGACGATCTGCAGCTCTCGTTTGGTCAGTCCAAAGGAGTTCTCGCCGCCAGCCGCGGCCAGCGACGATTGCTTCGGTGTGCGATCCCGGTTCGCCATCCGCGCGACCGCCTGATTCGGCCCACCCATATGAACGGTATCCGTGCGAAGAAGTTCGATCAGTTTCGTGGTCAGCTGCCGGCTGACCCAGAGTTCGCCGGAGACAACGGCTCTGATGCTGCGGCAGACGAGATCGGGTGTCGACTTTCGGCCAATCAGTCCACTGGCGCCACGGTACAAGGCTGCGATGATCTGAGCATTGTCCATTTCGCCACCAATGAGCAGAACTTTTGAATTCTGCGCAATGAGGCTGTCGATCACCGCCAGAAGCGCATCAGACAAAAACGAGGTATCCAGGATAACGATGTCCGGACGCAGTTCACGCGCGCGTGAAGCAATTTCCGACTGGGTTTCGATGCAACCCAGCGCCTTCAGGTCTTCTGTAGCAGCCACAATCGAGCGTATTGCATCCCGTAGAATCGGGACATCCGTCGCAACCAAAATGGAGATCCGTGTAGTGACCATTCCAGTTACTCATCGGCAAACTTGGCGGCGGGATTAATCCTAAATTTCGGAACGGCGGCAGCCGCTGGTAACACCAACGTCCTACGACAGTTGTGCCATTGCGGCAATTAGAAGCGGATTGTAAATTCGCTTCGGCGTTCGAAGCACTGGATGGAGCGAATGGAGAAGCTTGTCATTGCCGTATCTCAGCACACCGTCTTTCTTGCCGAATCCGCCATCGGCGGTTGCTCCTCGTGTACCGATTCTGCGCGCGTGCCGTTCGCTCGTGTGTTGGATGTATTAGGAAACCACCAGCCGGGACGCGTGGATTACATCCTGCCGGTTCTCGCGACTTGTCCACAGTGTCATGTCTCCCTTGACGAATGGTCCCTCGTCGCGCCGAAAGACTATCGTCCGGGTAATTCGGGGTCAGACGTCTAAATCACCTAAATTCGCGCGCTATTCAACGCAAGGATTAGTCGAATTCCAGCGCGCGAATTTAGGTGGTTTAGACGTCTGACCCCGAATTCGCTCAGAACGGCGGACCGTCTCTGATTCAGACGTGAGTTTGCCCATTCTGGGATTGCACAGCAAGCGCAGGTGTGGTTTGCCGCATGATCTACTCAACTTCAGACATCCTGACCTGGCCCTGATAATTTGCACTAAACGAGGATAACAGGATCAGCCCGCCGCACGCCGGAGGCGTGCAGGTAAATTAGCAGGGGGTTGCGCGAGCGCAGCGCCCGGGTTCTTTGAAACCAAAAACGTCCGCACCCCAGCGGGGCCCCAGCGGGGTGCGAGGAATCCTCGCACCCTTTCCAGGGTGCGGCTGTCTTTTTGGTTTCATACAACCGGGGGTTGCGCTCGCTTCCGCTCGCTTAACCCCCGGCTAATTTCCTGACACGCCTCCGGCGTGCGCAAAATGGCAGACTCCAGCGGGCGGTCATAGAC
>QHXA01000320.1:1621-7164 GCA_003222755.1 Acidobacteriota bacterium | reverse complement strand
GCCCCGTTCGCACCCACTATGAGGAGGCCGGTTCCGGCTTCCCATTGTTGCTCATTTCCGGCGGCGGATTGAACTCGGCGATCGCCGGCTTACGCACCGGGCCCTTTAACGCGATCGAGGAGTTCAAGGGAGAGTACCGCTGCATCGCGGCGGACTTGCGCAACGCCAATACCGGCCAGTCTAGCGGCCCGCTCGAGATCGACCGGCCGTGGGATTCACATACGGATGACCAACTCGGCCTGATGGATCACCTGGGCATCGACAAATTCATGGTGATGGGCTTCTGCATCGGCGGCCCCTTCATCTGGAACCTTTTGAAGCGGGCGCCGGATCGTATTGTCGCGGCCGTGCTGGCGCAGCCCGTCGGGTTCCGGCCGGAGATGCCCACACTCCTCTACGACGGCAGCATGACCGGCTGGGGTCCGGAATTGGTCAAGCGCCGGCCTGAAATCACGATGGAGATGGTCGAGAAATATCTGACCAAGATGTACCGCACCAACCCCGACTTCGTCTTCACGGTGACGCGCGACTTCGTGCGCCATTGCCAGACGCCCGTACTGATCCTGCCGGACGATGTCCCGGCGCATCCGTACGCCGTCGCCATGGAGACCGCTATACTCGCGCCGAAGGCCGAAGTGAGCATGTATCCGTGGAAGGAGCCCAAGGAGCGGATTCCCCTGGCGGTACGCCAGATACGTTCTTTCCTCCGGGCGCATCGGCCTGCTTCTGCTTAGACAGCGGTGTAATCGCGCTGACTAATGCCTAGCCAAGGGCCCGCCCTTGAAATCCTATGCTTATGGATTGCGCGGCGGGCCCTTGGAGTTTTGAGTAATGAGTTGTGAGTAAGAAAAAATGTCCCCGTTCCGCAAGACTCATGACTCAAAACTCATAACTCACAACTGCTTGAGCATCAACTCTGAGAGGTTTTTTCTCAGAGTTGATGCTCAAGCGTCTAAAAAGCACAATCGATTTCGACACCGTACGGGATATCGGACTTGCCTTGCCCGGTGTCGAGGAGAGTACCGCCTACAATGGCCCCAGTCGAAAGTCCCCTCCTGGAGTAACCCCTACGTTACCGTTACACGATTGAGACTCCGCTCCTCACCTCATTAACATACGCACACGTTCGGGACCGAATAGGGGAGAAATCATGAAAAATGTATTTGCGATGATCGTATGCGCATTCATCGCCTGTGGATCGGCATGGGCTCAGAGCGTTTCGGTTGCCCAAATCTCTGGAACAGCAAAGGACCCATCCGGGGCGGTACTTCCGGGTGTCGAAATCAAAGTCACGCAAACAGACACCGGTGTAAGCCGCACGACGATTACAGATGAAACAGGATCTTACGCCATCCCGAATTTGGCGGTCGGTCCCTACCGGTTCGAGGCGAGTCTTGCCGGCTTTTCAACGTACGTCCAAACCGGAATCGTATTGCAGGTGAACAGCAATCCTGTGATTAACGTTTCCCTTCAAGTAGGGCAGGTCTCGGAGACGCTCGAGGTCCAGGCTGACGTGGCGATGGTTGAAACGCGCAGCACCGGGGTTGGGCAGGTCATCGACAATCAACGCGTCGTGGAACTCCCTCTGAATGGTCGGAATCTTACGGACCTGATTCTCTTGTCTGGTGCAGCCGTGGTCACGACAGGCTTCAACGGAAACCGCAACTATCCGACGCAGGCTATCTCGGTTGCCGGCGGATCCGGCGGCGGCACCGCCTATCTGCTGGATGGCGCCGATCACAATGATCTGCATAACAATTTGAATCTGCCTCTGCCATTCCCGGACGCGATGCAGGAATTCAAGGTAGAGACTAGTGCCGTGCCTGCGCGATACGGACATCACGCAGCGGCCGCAGTAAACGCGGTGACCAAGTCCGGCAGTAACCAGATTCACGGCGACGGTTTTTGGTTCGTGCGGAACGGCATTTTCAACGCGCGGAACGCATTTGCGCCCACGCGCGATACATTAAAGCGGAACCAATTCGGTGGAACCATTGGCGGACCAATCAAGACAAACAAGCTATTCTTCTTCGGCGGCTACCAGGGAACGACGCTGCGTTCCGATCCGCAGACATCATTTACATTCGTTCCTACGGCCGACATGCTCAATGGAGATTTCAGCGCCGCGGCTTCGCCAGCGTGCAATGCAGGAAGGCAGTTGACGCTTTCAGCGACTGACTCGAGCGGAAGACAATTGTTCACGAACAATCGGGTTGATCCGTCGTTGTTGAATCCCTCGATGATGAAATTGTCGTCGTATCTTCCGGCGACTTCAGATCCATGCGGCAGGATTCAGTACGGATTTCCGACGAAGCCTGACGATACTCAGATCGTTGGCCGAGTCGACTACCAGGCAAGCGAAAAGCACCAGATTTTCACGCGTTATCTGTTTGCGCACTACCTCGCTCCCGTTCCGGACGTCGATCCTTTTAAGAACGCATTGATGCTCACAATAGTCGGTCAGGAGAATCGCGCGCAGTCGCTTGTGCTTGGCGATACGTATACGTTGAGACCGAATCTGATCAGTTCGTTCCGCGCGACAACGAATCTCACCCAGAACTATCGCCTTCGAGCCGATTCGTTTTCGCCGTTCGATTTGGGTATCAATCTGACGCCTTTGGTACCAAAGGACATCGACCTGTCGGTAACAAACGCGTTCAGCCTCGGCGGCGGCGCTGCCAACAAAGGCAAGTGGAACACGTTAGCCTATCAGTTTTCTGAAGATCTCGACTACATCCGTGGCGCGCATCAGGTTTCGTTTGGCGTTAATTTCGTCCGCGGCATGGCAAACCAATACAATTCGCAGTTCACCAACGGCACGATCAGCTTCAACGGGCAATTGACTGGGTTGGGACTTTCGGATTTTCTGTTGGGCCGAGTCAATACCATCACTCAAGCACACGGTCAGCGTGACTTCGAGCGAGCGAAGTACATCAGTCTTTATGTGCAAGACGCCTGGAAAGCCACTTCACGGTTGACATTGGACGGCGGCCTGCGCTGGGAACCGTTCCTTCCGATGCAACACGCGCGAGGCTTGGTCAATCATTTCGAGAAGGACCGTTTCCTGAGCGGCCAAACCAGTAATATATACATCAATGCTCCAGCGGGCATGATGTTTCCGGGCGATGATGGCTATCCGGGAAAGGGAATGGTTTACGCGAACAAGGCCTTGTTTGCTCCACGTCTTGGCCTGGTATACGATTTGCGCGGTTCGGGCAAGGAAGTGATCCGCGCTGCCTATGGAGTGTTTTATGACGTGCCGCCGTTCTCCTATTACGTCCGCGTTTCCAGCACCTCACCTTACGGCGGCCAGGTAACGCTTACGAATCCCACGTTGCCTAACCCATGGCAGAGCTACACCGGCGGGAATCCCTTTCCTGTCGTGTTGAAGTCCGACATCACGTTTCCAGAGAATGGGGTCTATTACAACCAGCCGCTGCACTTGAAAAACACATATGTGCAGCAATGGAATCTCAGTTTCCAAAAACAAATTGGCGAAGACTGGGCCCTGAGCCTGAGTTACCTCGGGAACAAGACGACACAGCTTTGGTTTGAGAACCAGGCGAACCCAGCCGTTTACATTCCGGGCAACTGCACTGTCAACGGCAGGGTGAGCGCATGCTCCACGACAGGGAATCTGGATCAGCGGCGCGAGCTATATTTGTTGAATCCGGCAGCCGGCAAATACTACTCGAGCATTGTCCAGACCGATGGTGGCGGCGATGCCAACTACAACGCCGGTCTGATCGGAATTCAGAAGCGCTTCACGAAGAAGTTTAGCGTGCTGGCGAACTATACCTGGTCGCATTGTATCGACGATGCGGACGGAGATCAGTTCCTGGACGGCGTGGACTTCCAGGATCCACACAATCGCAAAGGCGACCGCGGCAGTTGCGGTTCGGATCGCCGGCACAATGTAAACACTTCGGCCGTGATAAGCAGCCCAACGTTCAAATCCTGGATTGCGCAGAAACTTGCGGGCGGCTGGCAGATGTCTTCGATCTTCCGAGTTCAGAGCGGCGCGCCCTTGACTGTCACTACTGGACGCGACGCAGCTCTCGTCGGCGGAACTCAACGGCCGATGCTCGTGGCGAATCCGGTTCTCGACAATCCGGCACTAAAAAAGTGGTTCAATACGGATGCGTTTGTCGCCAATGGTCCAGGCCAATACGGCGATGCAGGGCGCAGCATTATCAGGGGAAATAAGGCAGTCAATTTCGATGTCAGTGTGACTCGGCGCTTCAATGTGACGGAACAGCAGCGACTGGAATTCCGGGCAGAAGGATTCAACGTACTGAACCTGATGCGTCCCGGAAACCCGAATACGAGTTTGAACAGCGCACTGTTTGGCCAGGTGACATCGGCTTTGGATCCGCGCATCATGCAATTTGCGCTGAAGTACGTCTTCTAAGTCCCGCTCTGGATGCAACTCGAATCCACGGAGCCGTCCCCGTGGAGTTGACTACGATCCAGAGCGGAAATGAAAAAAGGATAGAACGTATGCGACTGAACATCCGCATCGGATTGGGGCTTACTGTTGCCTTTCTGCTCTGCACCTTCGCCGGTGGGCAGGGACGCGGCGCGCGCGGCGCAGCGGCGAGACAGCGGACCAATAAGAAGGTCATTCTCGCGTGGGCGGACACGCGTAACGGCATCGGGCAGCATGAGTCCGTGTCCCACGCGTTGGCTGTCATCGAGCGGCTCGGCTATGAATCGGGTGTGTACGACACCTATATAAGGACGGACTCCGCGATTATTTCGAAGACGCCGCTCATGACGACCGGACAGCCCGCCAGCGGCGGGCCAAGCCTCGCCAATGTCGACACCATCTTTTTTCTCGGCCACCGGGAGATCGACCTGACCGCTCAGCAGAAATCGGAGTTGCTCTCGTTTGTCCGGGATGAAGGTAAGGGATTTGTGGCCGCACACACAGGCACAACCGCATTCTCGTCGTGGCCGGAGTTCGCAGACATGATCGGGGGCCAATACGATGATCATCCGTGGGGAGTCACAACTGCGCCGGTGATCACCGAAGATCCGGACTTTCCAGGCACGCGGCATTTCCCGCCTGTCTTCACGTTTACGGACGAGTTCTATCAGACGAAGGCCTTTTCCCGCGAGAAGAGCCGCGTTCTTTTGCGTCTGGATATGTCAAAGCTGCCGCAGAATCCCAATGTGCGAATTATCAACGGCGACTTTCCTCTGGCGTGGGCGAAAATGTATGGCAAGGGTCGCGTCTTTTACTCATCTCTCGGACATGATGCAAAAACCTGGGACAATCCGGATGTCTACCGCATGTACTTTGAAGCGATCAAATGGGCGCTCGGCTTAACTGATGCCGACATTACACCGCGGCCAATCGTGAAATGATACGCACTGGTGCAGTCGTCAGTCTGTTCTTCGTCTGTGTTGCGTTTGCCGCTGATAGGAGGTCAACGGAGTGGCCCACCTACGGCCACGATCCCGGCGGCATGCGATTTTCTCCGTTGAAGCAGATCACACCTGCGAACGTGGCCAAGCTGCAGCGCGCATGGGTGTATCAC
>QHXA01000320.1:0-1557 GCA_003222755.1 Acidobacteriota bacterium | reverse complement strand
TGTCATGTATGCCGGCACGCCTTACGGCCGTCTCGTTGCGCTTGATCCCATCACGGGTAAAGAAATCTGGGTTTATTCCCTTCCGAGCGGCCAGCCTGCGACTCGCGGCATCGAATACTGGCCGGGCGACGCGCGAACGCCTCCACAGATTGTGTTCGGCAGCCGTGAGGGAAACTTGTTTTCGCTCAATGCAAGCACGGGAAGGCCGAATGAATCTTTTGGTGATCAAGGCATCGTCAATCTGAACACACCGGAGATCCTGCAGGGTCTGCCGGGTAGGGACGGCCTCGGTTCACCGCCGATCATGTACAAGAACCTGATCATTACGGGCGGGCTGACTCAGGAGAATCCAAGCAAAGGCCCAGCCGGCGATGTGCGCGCGTGGGACATTCATACGGGGAAGCTCGTCTGGACGTTCCATTCCATACCGCGTGCCGGAGAGAAATTCAACGATACATGGGAAGGCGATAGCTGGAAAAATCGATCCGGCGTGAACGTTTGGGGTTTTCTCACAGTCGATCGCGATCGAGGTATCGTTTACATGCCGTTTGGAGCTCCGGCCAACGATCGGTACGGCGGCGATCGTGTTGGTGACAATCTTTTCAGTTCCAGCATCGTCGCCGCCGATGCGAATACTGGGAAGTATCTCTGGCATTTTCAGCTCGTCCATCACGACATCTGGGACTACGACATGCAGTCACCGCCTGCGCTGATTGACGTGAAGCAGAATGGCCGAACGATACCCGCGGTCGCTGTGACGAATAAGACAGGATTGCTGTTTCTGCTCGATCGTCTGACCGGCAGGCCGATCTATGGCGTCGAAGAACGACCGGTGCCGAAGAGCGAAGTGCCGCTCGAAGGTACGTCGCCGACGCAACCATTTCCTCTCAAGCCACCGCCACTGTCGAGAATGACCATGTCGATGGAAGATATCGCCACCGTCACTCCCGAACTCGAGGCCGCGTGCAGGAAATTAGTCAGCGAAAATAGTCTGCAGCTGGGTGGTCCTTACCTCCCCGTTTCATACAACCGCTTGCGCGTGCAATTTCCCGGACCGCAAGGCGGCCCGAACTGGGGAGGCGCATCGTTCAATCCGGACCTGGGCTATCTGTTCGTGAACACGAGCGAACTGGGACAGATGCAAGGCTTCAGACAGCGAACTGCAGGAGTGCAGCCCGGCCGCAGAGGCGATGACGGCAGTAATCCCTACGAAGCCGTTCCCGGTGGAGGACGATTCAAAGATTCCGAGACCAATATGATGTGCCAGCAGCCGCCATGGGGTATGTTGACCGCCGTCAATGTGAACACCGGCGAGTTCGCGTGGCGCGTGAATCTGGGGGTCAC
Organism: Acidobacteriota bacterium; assembly: GCA_003222755.1. Classification (GTDB taxonomy): domain Bacteria; phylum Acidobacteriota; class Terriglobia; order 20CM-2-55-15; family 20CM-2-55-15; genus 20CM-2-55-15. The sequence goes on along the minus strand of QHXA01000320.1, from coordinate 213 downwards.
GGACCGACTGCCACCGGATAAGCGGAACACGGGTCGGCCAAGCAGCGGCGGGTCCATTGCCACCGCAAGCGGCTTGGTCTTCATCGGCGCCACCGACGACAGCCGCTTTCGAGCCTTTGACGCTAGAACAGGAAAGGAACTGTGGACGGTGAAACTCGGTGCCGCGGCTCACGCTACTCCGATTACTTATTTGGGCAAGAACGGCAAGCAGTA
>QHXA01000319.1:19219-19743 GCA_003222755.1 Acidobacteriota bacterium | reverse complement strand
CGAAGCTTAGTCACGGAGCGCATGATTGTAACTCTCTCGAGTGCGTTCGGAGGCGTGGCGACGCTACTGGCACTAATTGGTCTTTATGGCGTGATGGCATTCACCGTTGCTCGCCGAGCAAGAGAGATCGGAATCAGAATCGGCCTGGGAGCTCAGACGACAAATGTTTTGGGCATGATGATGCGCGAGGTGGCCATTTTAATGCTCGGCGGCATTGCTCTCGCGATACCGGCATGTCTGACTCTGGAGCGCTATATCCGATCGCAGCTTTATGGTATCGAGGTCGCCGATCCTTTTCATATCGCCGCTGCGGCCCTTTTTCTGCTCGCGATTGGTTTACTCGCCGGATACATTCCATCGCGACGCGCGCTCCGGATCGACCCGATCCAGGTCCTGCGCTACGATTGATGCTCCCTGTTCCCGCTTCGCAGTTATCGTAAAATAGCAGCCATGTTTGGGAAGACCGCACTTTGGTTCATGGCCACGATCATGATAGCGGCGGCTGCCTGGGGAGCCGCGCAGAA
>QHXA01000319.1:16217-19203 GCA_003222755.1 Acidobacteriota bacterium | reverse complement strand
GCTTCCCGAGGGCGAGGGAAAAAAGATCCTCGAGACGACATGCACCGTGTGCCACAGCTTGAAAGAGGTAACGAAGTTTCAGAGCTATTATGCGCGGGAGAATTGGCGCGACATTGTGCGCACCATGATCGCCGACGGCGCGGAGCTGAAGGATCCCCAGATTCCCGTTCTGGTCGATTACCTGACCCAAACTTTCCCTAAGAATTTTCCAGACGGCGAGGGCAAGAATATCCTTGAGACGGCGTGTTCCGAATGTCATGCCGCCGGCGCCGTGCGTCGATTCGACGGTTATTACACCAGGGACAATTGGCAGGATCTCGTCCGCACAATGATCGCCAACGGAGCGTCACTGACGGACGATCAAGCCACCGTTCTGGTCGACTACCTTACTGCGGTTTTCCCTGCGCCGAAACCCGTTACCGCAAAGTCACCGTAGTGTTTCTCTTGGGCGACTGTCCAACGGGAATGCGGGCCACTTCCTTTATTGACGCCACGTCGATGGCCGACACGGAATCGGCATCGGCGCACGCGACATAAACCATCTTGCTATCGGATGAGAAGGTGACCCAGTCGGGATCGCTGCCAACATCGGTGCCCCCTAAATACTTCAGATCGGGCAGCGAGTACGCATAGGCCGCGTGATTCATCCGGCTGGTGACCCATAGCGTCTTTCCGTTCGGAGCAACGCCCAGACCGTGCGATGGGGCGTTGTTGAAGGTCCCCTTGGCTCTCTGTTCTACCGGTATCTCCGGCAACGTGATGCGCGCCGTTTCCTTACGCGTTGCAAAATCAACGACGACGAATCCGTGAAACTTGTTCACGTTGACGAACAGCCGCTTTGTAGAACCGTCCGGATTCGCTTCAATCGCCATGGGCCGAATGCCTTCATCGAAGAGCGTCCACGCGATTTCGTTGGTCTTGGTGTCAATAACGGTCATGACCCTGCCCGCGATCGAGCCCGCAATAAGATACTTGCCATCGGGAGTCACATAGAGGTTGTGGATACCGCCCTTGGTCGGGATACTGGCGACTCGCTCGAGTGAGACCGTGTCGATGACGTCGATCGCGCCCGGCTGCGAGATGATTCCCACGTAGACGCGCCCGCCATCCTTGCTGATGGCGATGTTGTTGGGGCGCGCGCTCAACTTGATCTTCTTGGTGATCGCCAGTGTCTTCGAATCGATCACGGCCAACACTTGCTCCGCTTCACTACTGAAATAGAGCCGTTTGCCGTCGGGCGACCCCGCCGCGCCGTGATTGACAGGCACGCCTGTGATTTCGCCGACAACTTTGTTCGTCGCTGGATCGATAAGGTGGATATTCCCGCTGCCGGAGTTCGTCTGAAGAACCCGCTCCTGACCGATGGCGGAAGTAAAGGCCGATGCCATCAAAACGAAGACTAGTAATGTGCGGCAGCGAAGTTTCATGTCGTCATTTCTCCTCGTGAAGTTTTCCCTGGACACTGGTCTTTGCTGGCCCCTCCTGAGACTCTGTGTGCAAAGCCGTGCAAAGCCTAGAAGCTCAGACGAAGCAGTCCCTGGAACTGCCGTCCACCGAACACCTGGCTTGCCGGGATTTGACCGAAATCGGCGGAGTTCATACTCAAGTTCGGATTGCCGAGAAGCGGTTTGTTCAACACGTTGTGCGCGTCTACCCGCAACTGAAAGCTCTTGGTTTCGGTGATGCGCACGGTCTTGCTTGCGCTCAGATCGAAATTGAAGCGTCCGGGACCGCGCAGCCAGTTACTCCCAAGCGTGCCGAGGGTTCCCGGCTGAGAGTGCTGTAGCACGATGCGTCCCTGGGAATCGGCGACGGCGCGCAAGGTGCATGCTGTACGCGTCCCTTGAAGCGCAGTAACCGCATCGCACTGTGGATCGCTAACGATCTGGTAGGTGCCCGCCGCGAAGTAATTTGGCAAACCGTCCGTCATATGCGCTTGCCCTTGATCTTTCGGGAACGCCCCGACGATATCCGGACGGGCGCTGCCGATATACGTGTTGCCTGTGCCGATATTCAAGGGAGCCCCCGAGTTCGCCGTGAAGATCCAACTCAACTGCCACCCCTCCACCAGGCGAGCCAGAACTCCGGCGCTGTTTTTCAGCAAGGCTCGGCGGGGACCGAACGGCAGTTCAAAGATGCCGCTGGAACGGAATCCGTGGGTGCGGTCCGATCCCTGCAGGCTGCGGCTCAGCGATCGTTGCACTGGGTTAATCCACGAACCGCATCCGGAATTTTCGCAGTCGGTTATCGCTTTGCTCCACGTATAGGAATTCTGAAAGCTGAATCCGGACGTGGGCCGCAGCGTCGCCTGCAGTTCAAGAGAGTGATAGATGGAACTTCCGGGGTTGGTGGTCAACGTCACATTGTTGAACTGCGGATTATTTGCGATGAAGTTTTCCGGCAATCCCCCGTTGCGCAGCAAGCCGCCTGTCTGGCCGGTGATCATCGTCGATTGATTCAGAGTGTTTGCCACAGCCCCGAAATCCCCATTGGCGAGCGCGGTGCGGAAGGTCGTGTTCTGGCGCAAAGCTGCCGACCCGGTGACTCCGCCCGTTCCGACCGCGGCTTGGCCTGCATTGAAGACGAGACCGCGAAGCATCTGGTCAAACAGCGGCGCATCGCCGCCTGCGCGGGTGATGGCAAGCGCTTCGAGCAAACCATTCGTCAGATAGTTCCGCTGATTGAGCGGAATGGATCCGTACAGCTTCGAACCTTTTGTTCCGACGTACCGGACATCCAGATTCAAATTCGAATGAAGGCTTCGAGTGAGTGACATATTGAATGTCTGGACATACGGGCTGACGGTGTTGTTGTCGAAAACAGTGACGCTTTGAGTTCTGTCGGTCACCGCAATCGGCTGGAGGGGCGTGTTCCTGGGAACCGGCAGCACGGGGTTGGTCAGGTCCAAATATTGCGTCGAAGTGTATGTGGCGTTATGGCTGACGCTGGGCATACTGGGTCCGGTGGCGGCGTCAAAGTTACTGGC
>QHXA01000319.1:13538-16180 GCA_003222755.1 Acidobacteriota bacterium | reverse complement strand
GTTGTCTTGTCGGCGCCGAACCACGGGACGGACCAGCTGAACCCGACGGCGGGTCCGAAGTTGTTCAGGTCGTTGTTCCAGAGTGAAATATTGGGGTTTGGAGAATTCTTGCCCACGAACTGCACCGTGTTCAGATCTCCTCGCTGCGGTCCGACCTTCCAGTAGTCGTCAAAACTGCGGCCGGAGTAGCCGAAACCGGCCAGGCCTCCGCCCAGCAGCGTCGCCATGTTTCCGTAGGTCTCATACGGCACACCGTGGAAGTCGTAGCGGACACCAAGATTGAGGGTGAGGGATGATCTCACTTTCCAGTCGTCCTTGAAGAAAGCGCTGAACTCTCTCTGAGAAATACTGGATGACGGCGGCAGATAGGAATTGAGTTCCTTGATGTCGCTGAACTTCGTTGCCGTCGGTGTGGCCATGCGGAAAGCCTGCTGGATATTCGACAACGACCCGCTCAGCGTCAGCAACAGGTTGCGCATAGCGGTGAGGTTGCCGCCGATGAGGCCGGGAATGCGAGTTGTTTCGATATTGGTTACAGGGAAGTTTCCGGCGCCGCCGTTAGCGACGGGTAAGCAGTTCGTGGCGGTCGGTGCATCCGATCGGCTGTGGTGGAATTCCGCCCCACTCTTGAACGCGTGCTTGCCCTTCGACCAGCTGAGCGAGTCGGCATAAGTATAAACAGGAGAATCGGAGGGTTGCGGCGCACACCCGCCGGTGATCTTGTGGTCGGTAAACGATGTCGGGTACACGAGCAGCGTGTATCCATTGACATTGGGAAGCCAAGCATTCACTTCCTTTTCATTCGCATCGCACGCGCGCTTGCTGTCGAACCGCATCAACCGCCAGCCGAAGCGGGCCTCGTTGAGAAGGTTGGGCGACAAGGTGGAAACAAACGAGGACGTCAGCAGCCGCGGCCATCGCTTTAGTTTGCCGTCCCAGCCCCCGGGCCAATCGGACATTCGCGTCTTGTTCCAGAGATTCTCACGCGTGTAGCTAATGGTGAACTTGTTCCTGCTATTGAAATTATGATCCAGCTTGATATTCCACTGATTGCGATTGGTGTCGTCCTCAGTCCCAAGCTGTCCGCCTACCAGGCTGTCTCCTGGGCGCGTCCACCGGTGCACGGCCATATTCAGGCCATCGCCTCCTCGGAAATCATTCGGTAGAGGCATATCGGTTATGAACCTCTGAATGAATCCAGAGCGATCGAAACCCGGACGGAGCGGATCGTATCCAAAGACACTGATGGACTGAAGATCGCCGGTGGCGGCAGCCGGACGCACAGGGTTACCCGCCACATCCACTACCGCGGCGGTCGGGTTGGCGCCGAAGGTGACACTGGATTCGGCATTGCCGTTCACGACGCCTGGGAAGAATCGAAACAGCCCCTGACGCGCCGTAGCGGTCAACACCGGAGTCGTGACTTCGCTGCGTGACTTCATCCTTTGGGCATCGAACAGCGCAAAAAAGAAGGTTCGGTTTCGAATGATCGGACCGCCGAAACTGATTGTGGCTTCCTGGCGATTGAACCAGTCCCGTTGGATACCAAGGCGGTTCTGGTCCCACGTGTTCGGATTGAAAGCCGAATTCTGGATGTTCCAGACGGCGCTGCCGCGGTACTGGTTCGTTCCGGATCGCGTCAGCACCTGAACCTGTCCGACGCCGCCTCCGGATTCCGCGTCCACAGGCGCCACGACGACGCGCAACTCACCCACGAGGTCCGGATTGATCCTGGTGTTGGAAACCATACCCAGTTGGTACCGGTTTTCTTGAACGCTTACACCGTCGCGCGTCGTATTGATCATGCCGGCGGTCGCATACATTCCTGCAAAAGTCGCGCTCGTTCGGGCGGCCGCATATTGGCCTTCCCCGCCGACTCCTCCTGTCGCCTGCTGCACGCCTCCAAGAATGTTCACCAGATTCAGCGCATCACGGCCCACAGTAGGAAGTTCGTGAACCGTGGTTTGCGGAAGCACGGAACCTACGGACGCCGATGAGGTGGCCAGCAGCGTATCGGCCGCGACAGTCACGTCGACGGCTTGGGCCACTGAGCCGACCTCGAGCGTAAAGTTCAAGCGGACCTGTTGCGATGTTCCCAACTCGACACCCGTGTAACTCCGTGTTCTAAACCCGGGCAGTTCCGCGCTGAGCCGATAGACGCCGGGCTGAAGGCTCGCGAAATTGTAAGAGCCGGCTTCGTTACTGACGACGGTAGTGACCACACCTGTCTGTGTGTTCGCTGCCGTGACCGTTACTCCCGGTATCAGAGCGCCAGTGGCATCCGAGACGGTACCACTCACGGTGGCATTGGCAGATTGACCAAACACATTGCCGGGCAAGAGAACGAGCAAGAGTAGTGCGGTCGCAGAAACGATTCGGTTCATCGCTACCTCCAGTGGACGGCGCTGAACCGCCGTCGCAGTTAAAGTGACCGAGAACCGTACACTAAAAGAAAGCTAGAGCAAATTCTTTTTTGGGAGCCCATGCGTTGAGCCGTCGTGCTACGACTTCAGCCGTCGCGCGACGCGGTTTCTTTCCGGATTTTCTTCGAAATACCAGCCCAATTCCCACCCCTCAAATTCTGCGCGTACGTCTCCTGAACTGACGAGATAGGCTTCACGGGCTCGCTGCGGACGACCAGC
>QHXA01000319.1:13013-13453 GCA_003222755.1 Acidobacteriota bacterium | reverse complement strand
GCTACAAAAGAGATTCCTCGCGGTATTGCTGTGCCTGTTTGCGCTGAGTGCGCTTGCCGGTTGTTCGGCGAGTTCCAGCGGTTTGTCCAATGGCTCGCAGCCGAAGCCTCCGATCGCGGAGAAGAAGCCGCATGAAACGACCGTCCATGGAGACACGCTGAAGGACAATTACTTCTGGCTGCGTGAGAAAACCAATCCGCAGGTTATGGATTACCTCAAGTCTGAGGATTCATACGCGGAAGCGATGATGAAGCCGACTGCGGCGCTTCAGGACAAACTCTACGCGGAGGCGCTCAGCCACATCAAACAGACCGACGATACGGTTGCGTACGAATCGAACAGCTACTTCTACTATTCGCGGACACGCGAAGGCTTGCAATATCCAATCTATTGCCGCAAGCACGGGAGTCTCAGTGCGCCGGAAGAAGTCATCCTCGATC
>QHXA01000319.1:10411-12706 GCA_003222755.1 Acidobacteriota bacterium | reverse complement strand
GAAGGACGAACTGTTCGACATCGGATGCACGCGAACCCGCGACAAAGCGGTCATTCTGCTTCAGGCGGCGGCGAAGACCTCGACGGAATTCCGGTACTTGCCGGCCGATCAACCTTCCGCGGCCCTCAAGGTGATTCTCGCGCGCCAACCCGATCATGAGTATGACGTCGATCACCGCGGCAATCTCTTCTACATCCGGACCAACAAGGGCGCGAAGAACTTTCGAGTGGTGACGGCTCCGGTGACCGATCCTTCAGAAAGGAATTGGAGGCAGTTCGTTGCGCATCGTCCGGCGGTCAAGGTCGAGGGGATCAGTCTTTTCTCAGATCAGGCGGTGCTCAGCGAATGGGAAAACGGGCTCGAACAAATCGAGATCGTCAATTTTGTGAATGGCGAAAGAAAGCGCATCGCGTATCCGGAACCCGTCTATGCCGCCGGGTTGGGCCCAAACTTTGAGTTCAAAACCAGGATGCTTCGATATAACTACCAGTCGCTTGTGACTCCGCCGTCGGTATTCGATTACGACATGACGACGGGCCAATCGACGCTCAAGAAACAGACGGAGGTGCCGGGCGGCTTCGATCGCGCAAATTATGTATCGGAGCGATTGTTCGCCACGGCGCAAGACGGCACGAAGGTTCCCCTGTCGGTCGTGTACCGCAAGAGCGTGAAAAAGGATGGAACGGCGCCGCTCCTCCTTTACGGCTACGGCTCGTACGGGGCATCGATGTCACCGGCGTTCAGCGCGGCGCGGCTGCCGCTTCTGGACCGTGGCGTCATCTATGTCATCGCTCACATCCGTGGGGGAGGCGAACTGGGTGAAGAATGGCGGGAGGCAGGCCGGATGATGAACAAGATGAATACTTTTTCGGACTTTATCGCATCTGCCGAGCATCTCATCGCTGAAAAATACACATCGAAGGGCCGGATCGTCATCCAGGGCGGCAGCGCCGGCGGTATGCTGATGGGGGCCGTCTCGAACATGCGGCCGGATCTCTTCAAGGCCGTCATCGCGCAAGTGCCGTTCGTTGACGTGATGAATACGATGCTCGATGCGTCACTGCCTCTCACGACCAGCGAATACATCGAATGGGGAAATCCGAATGAGAAACCTGCTTTCGATTACATGATTCGCTATTCCCCCTACGACAACGTCAAGCCGCAGCCATACCCCGCAATGCTCATCAAGGTTTCGGTGAACGACAGCCAGGTGCCGTACTGGGAAGGCACGAAACTCGCGGCGAAGCTGCGCGCTATGAAGACGGATTCAAACCCACTTCTGCTCAAAGTGAATTTCGGTGCAGGCCACGGAGGCTCTTCAGGGCGTTACGACGCCCTGCGCGAGACTGCGTTCAACTGGGCTTTCGCCCTGCGGCAAGTGGGGATCAACAAGTAAGCTCCATGAAATCTTTGGATTCTTCGGCATTCTGCTCATGTCGTCGATCTCATAAATCGTGCAGATGTGCGCGTGCTTCAAAGAGATCTGGCCTTAGGCTTCGCGCCGGAACCGCGCGGAAAGAAATTGGATTGGGAGGAGATCCGGTACGGTTTCCATATAACGAGAACTCATAATAGCGATGCTGGCTGTACTCATCACAATCGTTTCGCTGGGGGCCTTTCAAGCTTCACAAACGGTGGCGCTGAAGCGATTCGNNTATCGACTCGGCGGGACTCAACAGGTTGCCGTCCTCATTACGAGTCTTTTTTGCTGGTCCGATACCGGATCTTGCCAGACCGGTTGGCAGTGTCGAAGAGGCCGGACGTCAACTAGGTTTTGTGCCGCGATTACCGGCGCTGAAGATGCCGTCGGAACTGTTGATCACCGATCCGGTTCGTGGAGACTCGATAATTGCTGTCGCTGATCTTAGGGAGGCGTTGCAGCAGTCCAAAGTCGGAGACCTTTCCGTTCCGCAGGCCTGGAACGGAGTCACTGTTGAATTGAAACAAGGTGCCGGCTTGATTGCGGATTATGGGGAATTCTTTATCGCGCAAGCGCCGCCGATGGCGCTGGGCGCACCTACAGGGTTTGCAGTAGACCAATTTTTCGAAGTGCTATTCCGAGTGGCTGGTATCAATGCGGCTGATGCTCGCGATCTGCGTCAGAAGTTTGCAGCAGGTCCGGCTGTCTACTTCCCAATCCCGCCGCGATACGAAATGGACATTCGCGAGGCCCAACTCCGCTCCGGTTCCGGTCTGCTCGTTCAAAATGCGGATAAAGGCGGAGAACTGGCTCTTATGTGGAGCACCGGCGACCGGAGTTATTTTCTTTCAGGCCTCATGACTGAGGATGAGGCT
>QHXA01000319.1:0-10402 GCA_003222755.1 Acidobacteriota bacterium | reverse complement strand
TATGGCGAATTCGCTTCGGTGAAAAACGCTCACCCATACGACGGCTTCGATCGCTCGATGAGGCGGAGCAAAGCGTTTGGCTCGACGCCGGCGATCCGCGCTTGTGGCCCACGGTGAAAGACGTCTGGACGCTTGCCGACCGGCTTTGCCGCCGCCACTTTCCGCCCGGCGTCTATAAACACCGCACCATCGAAGAAGCTAATCGCCAAACTGAGCAATGGGAAGCATTTGACGCCAAATTCTCCTCCCCTGCAGATTAATGCACTCCGCTACTGTCGAACCCTGCACGTTGGATTTGCCCTCCGAGAACCGAACGGAATCCGCTCACGCCGCCCAAGCTCGCTCTTGGGAGGCGCTTGTTCTTCGACAAGCGCCTCACGGCGACGGAACGGTCAACGATAATCGGCCGGCTACGTTTGTGGGCACATTCTGCCGACGGCCCCGTTACTTGTAAACCACGATCTCGAGCCGGCCAACACGACGATCCACGTTGATGCCGACATTGTCGGGATAACGGCGAAGGGTCAGATCGACTGAGGAATTCCCAACGCGCAAATTTCGGATGTGCAGTTCATCCAGGAAAGCTGGAAGCGCGGGATATTCAAATTGCAATCGGTGTTGCGGTGCGTCGAGTGTCATGCCGAGACATGATCGGAGGAGCATATAGACCGCCCCAGCAGCCCACGATTGTGGAGAACAGGCAACAGGGTACAGCGTGGGACCTTGATCGTGCCGGCGGGGGAAACCGCAGAACAGTTCCGGCAGGCGGTGCAGGTCAACCATCAGGCTGACGTTGAACATTCCCTCCAATATTCTGAGCGCCAAGTCTTTGAACCCGAATCTTGATAAACCTTGCGCGATAATCGCATTGTCGTGTGGCCAGATTGATCCATTGTGATAAGACATCGGGTTGTATCGCAGTTCGGAAGAATGCACAGTGCGAATGCCCCAACCGGAAAACAAGCCATCGCCAAACAATCCCGCACCCAATCGTTTTGCGCGGTCCGGAGTGGCAATTCCGGTGAACAGGCAATGGCCGGCATTCGAGGTGCGGACACGGCACATTTTTTTATATCGGTCCAGAGCCAGCACGTACGTGGATAGTTCTTCACACCAGAACGCTGTCTGGAAGCGTTGTTTCAGCGACTTCGCCTGACGATCGAATTCATCGGCGCCCGTACGATCGCCGAGCACACGCGCGAGCATTGCAGCGCTCTTTTTTGCCGCATAGACATATCCCTGAACTTCACAGAGGGCGATTGGGCCTTCCGCAAGCATGCCGTCGGCGTGGAATACAGAATCTTGTGAGTCCTTCCATCCCTGGTGCACGAGACCTTTCTCCGATTGTCTGCTGTATTCCACGAAACCGTCGCCGTCGACATCTCCATATTCGTCCATCCATCGCAGCGCGGCCGCAACGTGTGGCCATAAGAACTGAACGAAATCACGATCGCCTACAGCCCGGTAATACTCACCGGCCAGAATCACAAACAGTGGTGTGGCATCGACGGTTCCATAATATTTCCCGAACGGAATTTCGCCGAGTGCAGCCATTTCGCCTTGCCGCATTTCGTGAAGAATTTTTCCGGGTTCAGCCTCCGATCCGCAGTCGCAGGTGGTTGCCTGGTTTGAAGCGAGGAACAGAAGCACACCTTTGGCGATTTCCGGATTGATCCACAGCAGTTCCACGGCGGTAATAATGCCGTCGCGTCCGAAAACGGTACTGAACCACGGCACGCCGGCATAAGGATAGGGACCGTCTTCCGTCTCGGTCACCATCATTCGCACATCGGCGATAGATCTATCCAACCACGCGTTGAATTGTTCGTTGGATGTCTCGATTGCAGTTTCGTGAAGACGAGCGGCCGATAGGGAGGCCGTCAGCCGTTTCAATGCATCCGGATAGGAAAGCGCGTACTCACGCACTTCGTCCCCACGGAAACATTCGACAATGATGAAGAACTCGTAATCCTCCTTCGGTTCCAGCGTGAGCTGGAGTTGGGCAATGGATCCCTTAAGCGAGTGAACACTTGGAGTAAACGTGATCCGCGTGGATCGAAGCATCTCATCCAAACCGGTGTACGAAAGAACGACTGCGCTGTGAGTCTGAACGCGCGGCTCATGACGTATCCCGCGACGGGTGCGGCGCGCACCTCGCACTTCAAAGATATCAGCGAAGTCCGCGTCAAATTCCACAGCAATGTGAACGTGCGCCGGGATCAAGCCGAAGTTGGATATTCGCAACCGCTCATAGCAAATTCCTTCCCACAGGAATTTCGATCGGAAGATATGGATTGTGCCGCGCGGTATGAACAGACCATTCTCGATCGGCACGTCCGGATTAGCGAGATCGATTGCGAGCAATTCGTTGTTAGACTGCGCTGCGGAACTCAGGAACAGCGGGCGTTTCCGTCCGACACGCACGTCGAGTTTCGAAAGAAAACGCGTGCCTTCGTGATACACGCCTTGCTCGCCGAGCCCATGCGGATGAATGTCTCCGTAGTGATCGAATAGACCAAAAGTCTCGCCGTGCTTCAGAACGTGCGTGCGGTCATCCGCGTGCGCGGCGCCGGCAAGAATATAGAATTCATCAACAACAGGACTGACTTCACTCACGCTGACCCCGATCCGATTGCAACCGGCATACCTCGTGACCTTTGCAAGCGCCAATAGATGGACAGGTAATCCGAAGTCATTCGTTCGACCGAGAAACGCTCCTCAAACACTTCGCGGCACCGGCGGCGGTCAATATCATCGAGCCGTTGGACGGCTTTCAGGGCTTCGTCCATGCTGTTCACTACAAAACCCGTAACGCCATGTGTAATGACCTCCGCGACCGAGCCGCAGTTCCAGCCAATAACCGGTGTCCCGCACGCCAACGACTCGATCATGACAAGTCCAAACGGCTCGGGCCAATCGATGGGAAATAGCAACGCCAAAGCGCCCCCGAGGAACTCCGTCTTTTCCCGCTCTCCGATTTCGCCAATGAATTCCACACCCGACCCCCGAAGTAATGGCCGGATTTCCGTGTTGAAGTACTCTTCGTCGGCCCGATCCACTTTCGCCGCGATCCTTAACGGAATCCCAGAACGCCTGGCGATCTCGATCGCCCGGTCTACTCGTTTTTCCGATGCAATGCGGCCAAGAAATGCAAAGTACCTCCCATTTCCACGTCCGGCACAGTGGAGGTCTTGCGGCAGCCCATGATAAACGGTGCCCTGCCAATTCACCCAAGGTAACGGTGCCCGCTGCGCGTCCGAGATGGAAATTAAAGGAACCTCTCGAAACTCTTTATATAACGGGACCAAATCTGCGATATTGAGGCGGCCGTGCAGAGTGGTGACATGTGGCGTCCGCTGCCGGCGCGAGACCGGAAAGTGCAGAAAATCACAATGAAAATGAATAATGTCGAACTCGTATGCCACGCGGCAGACCTCTTCCAGCATCAAAATATGATGCGCGATCGGGTCTACACAGTTCGAAAACCGCAACGCCTCACGACAACACGGGACCAGCGTCGCGGTCGTTACAGAATCCCCGCTCGCGAACAGCGTCACGTCATGACCCTGCTCCACCAGGGATTCGGTCAGGTGAGAGACGACCCTCTCCGTCCCGCCATAGAGCTTCGGCGGAACACTCTCATACAATGGCGCAACCTGCGCGATCCGCATAGATCCTCCTACGGAACTCTCTGACGAATCCTTCGCAACAGAGTGGCCCAAACGTATTATTTGATTTTAAAGGAGTACGGGTGCACTGGGAATACTCTATCGCAGCAGGGTGAAAACACTGAAATGAGCAAATTCAAATTGGACGAATCCTGCATCTCAAAATTTACCGGTTCGGTGAGGGTATTCGGATTTGCTGCACGCCTTTTTCGTCCGCATACTCGCGATTGTCCTCACATACATACTCGAGCAGTTGGTAATCCGGCATGCGGCGATAGCCATATGTAAAAGTCCATGGCTTCTCTAGAACGGCGGGATCTTCGATTGTGATCTCGTCACGCAAGAGGCCGTTGGCGCCGAGCGAGATCCGCTCCTTGATGTGCATATCCTTAGAGTGGGGCACGTTCTGGTAACGCACATCTTCCCGAACTCCTACGGTGTCTGCGATCAGCGTGCCGCCGTCCCAATACCCGACAGAGTGACCGTAGAAGCCGGGCTCGACATCATCGATGGCTTTCTGGGGGCGATCAAGAACGATTCGGCGAACCTGGGTGTACGCTTCCTGAATGATGGTAACCTGACCTTTGCTCTGCAAAACCTCCATCGGGAACGGGCCCTTCGGGAAGACATTGAACAACGCGGTCGGCAATCGGCTGTCCTTTTGCATTCGCCTCCCGTGCCGCCTGAACCTGAGTCTGCCACTGCTTCAAGTACTGGGCCTTCAGTGGCGGTTGAGGTTGCGGTGGAATAGAGGCGTCCCTGGCACGCTCCCATGAACCAGTGATGTCCGGAATATTGCCTGAAGATTGCTGCGCGCCGGCGCTCGTTCGCGCGAAGCCCGCCGCACAAATGATGAGCAGCATGAGCCAAAACGCGCGGGACAATTGGCCGCAGATTCTGGTTGAATCCATAACGACATTACTCCTGTACTAGTCCTGTTCTTGGGTTCGCTTAAACGTCTGGGCTGCCGGGACAGGCAGTTCGCGCCTATCGCCATTGGGCAACGTTATTTCCAATAGCAAACCGCCCGGCTCACCATTTAAAAGTGGCGCCGCGATCACAGTCACCTGGTCGCCGGCCTTGATCATGTTGGATCGCCAACCGACCCGCTGCAGCATGTTAATGCTGGTGCCTTCCAAAGTGTAATGTTTGATCACACCACTTCCGTCTTTGACATCGACGTCGAGGTAGGCGTGCGGATTACTCCACTGCCACCGTGTTACCGTGCCTTTAAAGTTCAGCGTGCGCGTATGATCGTACACGGCGAATGAATGGTGGGCTAGCGCTGTGCCCGCAATCACCAGGATTATCAAACTCAACCCTGCCCACTGTATTGGCCTACTAAAAATCATGCGTTCTTCTCTCCCATCTCTCTTATGAATGAAACTCAGTTCAACTGTAGCCATACGATAAGCCGAACAAGCATCGTAATCAATTGCGTCGGCGCGGCGGCTTACGTAGTCTAGCAATGATGAAGATTCGAAACATCGCATTCGCCATTACCATTTCAGCTGGCGGCGCAGCAATATGGATCTTAATCGGTTTATGGAGACCTGTCTCGTCTGACCTCCGGAACTTTGACCCCGAAACCGTCGCGCGGCTCGATACCGAAATGTGGCGCTCGTATTATGACAAAGAACGCCTCAAGCTATTCAACCAGCTCGCACACTTGTTGCGGCAGCAGTACCACATGCCCGTTGCGCGATCATATGTGGTTGCGTTCCACGCAGCCAGAGCGGCATTCGTGTTTAAGGACGGCAAAAGGCACACAGATTACGAGCGCGCGTTGCCGGATTTGGTGGCCTATTATCAAGCCATCCGTAATGTCAGCCAGACTTCATTTGATGTGAACCGTGCCGCGACTCTCGAGCTGGAGTGGTGGATCGTCCACCGGGAACGTCAATGGCGCCCGACGGGCGATTTGGATCGCGCGCTGGCCGATCTCGCTGCGGAGGTTTATCAACTTCCCGCGGCGAAATTTAGCGAGCATGCGCGCTATCGCGCAGAAGCAATTACCATCCGTGATGATCTGGCCGAAAAAAGGACTCTGAGTGAGGCGGATTGGACCAGGATCAACGATCTTCTTCGCCGTTCTTGGCTGTCACTGTGGCGTGGTGTGAATGATACGGAATAGCAATCAAGAGACAATAATGCTGAAAAAATTCACACTGGCCTCGATCGCTCTCCTCTATGTTTGCGGAAGTTCGCCCTTGCGTTGGTCCGAAGTCCCGGCCACCCAAACTGTGCTGGCCACGCCTCCCAAGGATCAGGTCCTGCTGAAACTCGATACCGATGGACATATCAAATTACTCGCGGTTTTTCCGAAAGGCGAAAACGGCAAGGAGAAACCTGGCGACCTGAACTGGGTCCACACGATGGATGTCGCGGCGGATGGTACGATCTATTTCGGCGACGTCCAGGGCAAGCGCGCTCAGAAGTTTGTCCCGGTGGGAACGCAATCCACCAATTAGCTCTTCCCTGCCACCGCGAAACTGACCCACGATCCCAGATTCCGCGGGTATACTTGTCGATCATTTTAAATAAGGAGCGAAGCATGACGAACCGTTTGAATTTTGTAACCGTTCTTACGATAGCGTTGATCTTGGCCGCGGTCTCGCTGGGACTGGGGCAGGCCGGAGCCAATGCGGCACTCAAAAATCCGGGCGCACTCAAGGAAATGGCGCCCGCGATGTACAAGGTTGATTTTGATACGAGCGCCGGAACGTTTGTTGTGGAAGTGCATCGTGATTGGGCGCCCAATGGAGCGGACCGGTTCTACAACCTTGTCAAGAACGGTTATTTCGATAACCTCCGTTTCTTTCGCGTCATACCGAACTTCATGGTTCAGTTCGGTATCAGCGGTGATCCGGCCTTGAACAGCGTGTGGCGCGAAGCACGAATCCCACGTGATCCGGTAAAACAAAGCAACACGCGCGGCTACATAACCTATGCCATGCAAGGTGGCGCGCAGGGACCGGACACGCGAACCGCACAGGTGTTCATCAACTTCGGTGACAACTCACAACTGGACGCACAGGGTTTTGCGCCATTCGGTCGCGTGGCGAGGGGCATGGACATAGTCGATAAAATCTACTCCGGATACGGTGAAGGCGCACCGAGCGGCAAGGGCCCAGACCAAGGCCGGCTACAAGCCGAGGGCAATGCATATCTCATGAAAGACTTCCCGAAGCTCGATTACATCAAGAAAGCCACAATCGAGAAGTAGAAGCTATGACGCCTGAAGGGTCGAGTTCAGAACAATCGCAATTCAAGAGCTGGCGGCAGGCACTCGCTGATAAGCGTTTGACACACGATCAACTCGCCGTGCTCGAGAAGATGGTACAAGATGGGGAGGCCGACAGCATTGAAGCTGCGGCCGCCAGGCTGGACTGGCAAGATACGGTCATCAATCCTGAGGAGCATATGTATGGCTTTTGAAGCGGGCTGCATTGCGAGCATTTGGGCTGGAGTAGGTTCGCAGCAGTAAAATAATTTTCACTGGACCAGCGCCAGTTAAGACCGTACATTGTTTCCAGCGTAGGACACGCCTCGACAGACCTTCCAAGGACGTTCTAACTAGAATTTGAACCACGCTCAGGAGGTACTGAATGAGCACGCTCTTCTTCGTCAACGTTCCTCACGACTGCAGTGATGACGAACTCGCGGAATGGGTCCAATCCTCGGGAATTGCAGTGAAGACAGTCCGCGTCATTCGGGATCTCGTCGCAGGTGTGTCGCCGAGTTTCGCGTACGTTGAGATCGCCGAGAAGATCCGGGTCGCGGATGCTGTCCAAAAACTAAATGGGCACAACATCCGCGAACGGACGATCATCGTCAGCGAAGCACGTAAGCGCACAAGCGCGGCGTAACGAAGCCTAAATGATCGGGCCCGTCGTACCGGTCCAAGAAGGGGCATCGCTTGCGGGGAATGAATCTTCCGACGCCGCTTCGACCGGCTCCATCGAGTGAGGCAGTTTCTTCTCGTCCACCGCGGTCGGAATTTCGCGAGCTTCCATTAGCTGCTTGAATTTCCGCAGCGCCTCTTCGATTTGGCTCGACGGCTTCTCACCAAGCAAAGTCGACACGGCTGCGCCAACTTTGCCTGCCGGTGGATTGTACTGAAGCGCAACGCGAACCACAGTCCCGCGTCCGCCGGTGGCGCGCTCGAAACGCACATATCCCGCGTTGTCGAGATCGGCGCCGTCCAACGAACGCCAGCCGATCATTTCGTTCTTCCGGTCGATCATGATCTCGGCATCCCATTCGAGGTTGATCCCGCCCGGCGCACGCAATGTCCAATGAGAGCGCGAGCTATCCAGCACTTCAACAGAAAGAACGTTGTCGAACAACTTCGGCAGGTTCTCGAGATTTCTCCAGTAGTTGTACAACTGTTCAGCAGGGCAGTTGACAGTCACGGCTTTCTTTAATTTGATGCCGGACCCGTACGGTAGTGTGTTGATGTTCTTCCCGACGAAGGATCGTACTGCGTAAAAGCCGGCCGCGGCGCCCGCGCCCGCGATGAGAAGCTGAGCTTTCCGATTCATGGTCATTTACTCCTAAGCTGCGCGTCGTTCTATTTCTCTTGCGTCCCGCGGGGTACTTACGCCCACGCGATACTCATAGACCAGGCTGCCTCCGAGCCAGCCTGAAACAAACATAACCGCGATTGCGACAATTGAGAGCGCGAGTCCCAGCATATCGCTACTGGGCATTGCGTTGTAACGAATGCCTAGATTGAAAAGGAACAGCGCAACCACGATAAGGTTGAGCACCATGTGAGTGGTCGCGACCTTTTTTACGCCGCGGTCACGCAAAGACAGGTAATCGATAAAGCCGGGAATCGCCGCAAGGAGCGCTCCAATAATACCGCCGGCAATGGAATAGAAGGCGACCGCTTTCCAGAACGCGTTATGCGGTCCGGCGTAGTAGATGACGTCGCACACCAGAGAAAAGATCCAAAGAGCAATAGGAAACACGATCAACATCGGATGAACCGGATGATCGCGAACACTTGCAGGAGTATTCATATGTAACCTCCTAAAATCTTCCGAGCAGCATCATGAGGATCAGAATCATGAGAATGACTCCGACGGTTCCTGACGGATAGTATCCCCAACTGCGGCTATAGCCCCATGCGGGAACAGAAGCGAACAGGAGAACAAGCAACAATATAAGTAAAATAAGCATGAAACAGACCTCCTATGCAGCACGCTGCAAAATTCGGATGCGATCATACGCATCCTTGATATCCATGTACTGTCGTTTCACGACGTATTGGACGTCGAGCGGCAAATCGGCCTTCAGCGCTTCTTGGTAGTCATTTACCGCAGCCTCTTCCTCGCGCTGGCATTCGCCGATCACGCTTGCCTCGTCGCGAACGCCCGAGGGCCTTGCCGCATTATTGAAAGGCACCATGTTGTTGGGCTGCGCTACAGACCCGCTGCCTTTCATCGTACCTCCACCAAGTCGATGCACCTCGGATTGCAACTCCGTCATGAACTGTGCTCTCTGCTGTGAAAAGATATTGAACAGCCGGCGAAACTCACTGTTCTGGATGCTTTCGGCGGCGTTCCGAAATACGTCCTGCCCTCTCCTGCACGTCTCGATCAGGTTGTCCAGTGTGGAGATCACTTCATTGTTGTTCATATGAATCCACCTTCTGTAAACAAAGGCGCAATTGCTGTACCACTTGATAGGTCCCGCTATACCACTGTTGCGTCTTTTGTTTCGGCGCCCAATGCGGCACGGATTCTCAATGGGGCGGGAACAAATACCCGCGGGAGACCTCCCGGTTCGGCAGCAGACTTGCAGTGCAACTCAGAATACAGGGATGCCCTTCGTGAATAAACACGTTATCTTGGTGGTCGAGGACAGTCCGACCGATGAAGCGCTGCTTCTACGCGCGCTGAATAAGTCTGGCGTCACCAACCCCATCGTCACCGTTAAGGATGGAGTTGAGGCGACCGAATATTTGTTCGGAACTGGGAAGTATCAGTTCCGCAACCCGGAGGAGTTGCCGGCCATCGTTTTGATCGACCTGAACCTGCCGAAATTGGATGGACTCGAAGTGCTGCGGCGAATGCGGTCGGATTACCGCACGAAATTACTGCCGGTCGCGATTTTCACCTCGTCCATCGAAGAGCAGGACCTCATCAATGGTTACAGCCTCGGCGCAAATAGCTATGTCCGGAAGCCGATCGAGTTTTCGAGGTTTTCGAAAGTNNNNTCAATGAGCCGCTTCCTCCGGGAGAGAAGATTTGGGCCCATCACTTCGATCGGCCGGCGTAGAAAGTCAGATTTGAAATTGTCCTACGCCGCCTTCCGCTCTTTCACCTTCGTCACGGGTCCGGGCAAGAACTGATCGACTAGCGCTGAGAACCTCGCCACTAATCCCGGAGCAAGACCCTGTGCTATGACGGCCAGGTTCGCTTGGGTCGTGATCACCAATTCCGGCTGCCCCTTCCGGCACGCTTCAATGATTTGGCCGGCCGCGCGGCTCGCGTTTATGGCGAACAGGGGATTTGTGGCCATGAATGAAAACCACGCAAGCTCATCGCTCTGTTTGCCCTTGGTGTGCGCGAACACATGAGAGCCCGTGCGCATCAGTCCGGGATACACGCTGGTCACGAAAATACCGTATTTGCGCAGCTCACCGCGCATGCCATCGGATAAGCCCGCAAGCGCGAATTTGCTCATCGAATATGGCATCAGATGAGGCACCGCGATCTTTCCAC
>QHXA01000318.1:7827-8157 GCA_003222755.1 Acidobacteriota bacterium | reverse complement strand
GACTGTCTCAGGTGCGAAAGGTCCAATCTCAGATTTCGGATTTCGATTTTCAGATTCAGGATTCGTCCAATTTCGAATTTTCAGTTTTTATTTCTTGAGTTCCTTATACGCTGTCTCAATATTCCCCTTGATCCCGCCGAAGAACGTGCTGACCGTGTAGCCCTTGTACTTGTCTGGAATCTTGTACTCCATGGCGGCCTGGTCCACCGTCTTGCCAGCCTTGATTTCGCCCTGAACCCACGTGACGAAATCGTTATTGAAGTCGGCATACTCCTTCAAATCCGCAGGCGTCATGGTGGTGTTGCTGTGGCCGGTGATAATCACATCGAC
>QHXA01000318.1:7228-7764 GCA_003222755.1 Acidobacteriota bacterium | reverse complement strand
ATGGGAGTGCTCTTGCCGGCAAACGCATCGCCGGAATGCATCGCACGGATGGCAGGGAACACGACCCACGTATCGCCGTTGGTGTGAGCGCGGCCAAAATAGTACAGCTCAATTTCGTCTTTCCCCTTACCGAGGGTCATCTTGTCCTTGTAAGTTTTCTTGGGAAGAAACTTTGCCTTGTCGCCCTTGAAGTTGTCCATCTTCTCCATGTTGGCTTTCGTGTTCTCATGGGCAACAATCTCGACACTTGTAGGGAAGGCCTCGTTGCTGCCGACGTGATCGCCGTGCGTATGCGTGTTGATGATCGTGGTGACGGGTTTTGGAGTGACACTCTTGATTTTGTCGAGAATCCCCGGGCCATTACCGGGATTCTTCGTATCGACCACGACTACACCGGCGTCGGTAACAAATACTCCTGTGTTTCCGCCATTGCCCGTGATCATGTACAGATTGTCTTTCACTTTCTGGATTTCAAGCGGCTGCTGCGCCTGCTGGCCGCCACCGCCGCGAGCTTGGCCTGCGGGCGGATTTTGAAA
>QHXA01000318.1:6655-7177 GCA_003222755.1 Acidobacteriota bacterium | reverse complement strand
CCGCACCAACACTGAGCAGGAAACCCAAAACAGTTATTCGTCTCATGAGATTCCTCCTGGAAAAAAAACTCGTTGAACGAACCAAAATGTGCCGGCCACGATGACTACAACGGAACCGGCAAGTACGAGACGGCGTCTCGCCCACTCGCTGCGTGATCGCAAAACCACAAATGCGGATGCGACAGCCACGACGACAAGCAATTGGCCGATCTCGACTCCAACATTGAACGAAAACAAGGACCAGCCGAGCGCACGCCTTGGCAGATCCATTTCACGCAGCACATTGGCAAAGCCGAAACCGTGAATGAAGCCAAAGGCAAACGCGATCCACGCGCGCACGTCGCGCCCACCCTGCGCAAGAAGATTATCCGCCCCGACGTACACAATACTCAATGCAATGGCGGGTTCAATGATGCGCGCGGGCGGCGTGAGTATGTTCAGCGCCGCCAGTGAAAGCGTAACGCTGTGTGCAATTGTGAACGATGTAACCACCATCGCCAGCCGCCGGATCGAACCACCGAG
>QHXA01000318.1:578-6641 GCA_003222755.1 Acidobacteriota bacterium | reverse complement strand
AAACAGGAAGTGATCCGGGCCGATGAGGATGTGATGGATGCCTGCCGGTATGAATTTCCGAACGACGGCTGAGACGCCTTGGCGCGTGCCGGCGAAGTATTCGGTATGCCTGTGATTGGCGTCCAGGATCACCTGCGACGTCAGCGTATCGGCCTCGTAGACATTAACGAAGGTCTGGTGATTTGGATCATAGGGGAACATCACCGTTGAGAGCGAAACAACACCAGGCGCGGCTGATACAGCATGGCGTAAATGGAAACGGACGGATTGCCGGTCCTCAAGGATTTCCGGCTGCAACCATTCGGGCTGGAGCCGATGCCCGTCAGCAGCTATTTCCAGGCGCGGCGTGAGTAACGTGCGTATTGCGGAATCACGCTGCGCCAGGAAACCGGAGTCGAGCAATCGCTCCATGGGAGTGACCTGCAGATCATGCGCAAGATCGTAAATGTGTATTGTTAATGAGACGTCGATCGATGAACCATTCAGCTGCACGTCCAGATAGCTAAACGGGACCGGATGCGCCGTCACGGGAACGGCCGGCAACAGGGTGACAATCAAGATAAGTGCCCTGATGATCGATCGCATAGCTGCGAATTTTATCAGGATACTGAAATGTTTGCAGATGGGCCGAGCCGCGGTATATGGTTTTGCCGCGGGGGACAAGGGGACAGCCCCTGAAAGGAGAATCGATGCGTCTGCCAGTCAAGCTGATCGTCACACTCGTCGCAATGACGGCATTGCAACCTGCGCCTCTGCGGTCGCAGGAACGTAAATTCGTCACTCCACCGGCGCAGGTCGTTGCAATCCGAGCCGGCAAATTGTTTGATGCGAAATCCGGAAATCTCCTCAACAACCAAGTCGTGCTCATTCGGGGTGATCGAATTGCCGATGTTGGCAGCGCGGTGCAAATCCCGCGCGAGGCCCGGGTGTTGGATCTGAGTGCGGCGACTGTTCTTCCTGGGATGATTGACGCGCACGTGCACGTGAACACGGGCGGCGAAACGCCGGCCCAACGCGCGCTGATCGCCCTGGCCAATGCGCAAATCGATCTGCAGGCGGGCTTCACAACGGTTCTGGACATGGATTCGCGCGGTGGATTCAACACTGTAGACCTGCGCGATGCGATCAATGCAGGTATGCTGCTCGGGCCCCGAATGCAGGTGGTCGGGCAATCCATTAACCAGCGCGCCACCAATTATTATCGGGATAATGAATCTATCCGATTTCTGGAGGGATTCACCGAAAACAAGAATGTCAATTCTCCCTGGCTCGCGCGCGCGGCTGTACGCGAGGCCAAGCTGCACGGTGTGGACTGGATCAAAATCTACACGACGCAGGATTTCGCCGGGACCATGCACATGTGGAAGCCCGACGCGACGCTGGTCAATAGTCCCTCGCTGACGTTGGAGGAAGTCGAAGCCATTGTCGATGAGGCGCACCGGCTCGGCTTGAAAGTCGCGTGCCATACCTATGGCGGCGAAGGCATGAATAGCTGCATCACCGCGGGCGTGGACGCGCCAAATCATCTGCTGGAGCTCGATGATGCCGGCATCAAGGTGCTGCTTCAAAAAAAGCTGCCGTTCGTCGTCACGGTCGATGATCTTGTCGCCCTGGAGAAAGACGACTTGCGCGACACCGGCGGCAAGAATAGCCGGTTGCGGCTTGTCGAACAGGCATTCAAAAGAGCCCTTGCGGCGGGCGTTCCCATCGTTTTTGGCAGCGGCGCCACATCGGCAGCAATTCCTCACGGCAAACAGGCGGACCAATTCCGCTATTACACAAAATGGGGCATGACTCCAGCACAGGCATTGCAGACAGCTTATCTGCCGGCGGCACACATGTTGAACTATGGTTGGGAGAATCAGGTAGGAAGCATCGAGAAGGGAAAATTCGCCGATGTCATTGCCGTGTCCGGCAATCCGCTCACCGACATGACAGAGATGGAGCGGGTCAGGTTTGTCATGAAAGGCGGTCTCGTCGTGCGCAACGAACTCAATAAGGAGAACGACAATGGCCGATGAACTGTCTCGCCGCGATTTGCTGAAATCTACTGGGGCGTTTGCGCTTATCGGCGCAGCGCTGCCGGCCGCGGCAGGCGCCGGCTTCAGCCAACGCGAAACACGCGTGGTGCCTGAAGTCATGTCCGCCCTCAGCACCTATATGAGCCAGGCCGCTACGCGCGAGCTCCCGCGTGAAGTCACCGAGAAAACCAAACACATTATCTTGGACACTCTGGCGGCGATGATCTCCGGTTCCGAGCTTCCTCCCGGAAAATTCGCGATCCAATTCGCCAGGGGTTATAAGGGCGACAAGATGGCCACGGTTGCAGCTTCGAATGTCTTATGCGGCGCGATGGAAGCGGCGCTCGCCAACGGCATGCTTGCGCATTCCGACGAGACCGACGACACGCATTCTTTCTCGCAGTCGCATCCCGGGTGCTCTGTCGTTCCAGCCGCGCTTGCCGCAGGCGAGCAGTTCGGCATCGAAGGCATACACTTGATGCGCGCTGTTGCGCTGGGTTATGACATCGGTACGCGCGTGACGATCACTCTGGGACGGCTGCCGTATATGGCGGAAACGCACCGAAGTACCCATGCCATCTGTGGGACCTTCGGTTCCGCGGCCGCTGCGGGTTGCGCAGCGAACCTGAACGCACAACAAATGCGATGGCTCCTCTCGTATACCGCGCAACAGGCCTCCGGGCTCGCTTCCTGGCAGCGTGACACGGATCACATCGAGAAAGCGTTCGATTTCGCCGGCATGCCTGCACGGAACGGCGTAACGGCAGCGCTTCTCGTTCGCGCCGGCGGTACAGGAGTGAATGATGTCTTCTCTGGCGCGGACAATTTCTTCGAAGCATTTCTTCCGAAGAACGACCCCTCATTGATTAGCGAAAAACTCGGTGAACGGTACGAAGTGACCCGCACGAGCTTCAAGAAGTGGACCACCGGGTCCCCAATTCAAGCTGTGCTGGACGCTCTGGTGAATCTGCAAAAGCGCAACGCATTCACGCCTGACGACGTGAAGCAGGTTCTGGTCCGCGTGGCGACTAACGAAGCCGCTATCGTGAACAACCGTGAAATTCCCGACATCTCGCTCCAGCATCTTGTCGCCGTCATGCTGCTCGATAAAACCGTGTCGTTCAAGTCGGCTCACGACATCGCCCGCATGAAAGATCCGGCGGTTCTGCGCCAGCGTGCGAAAGTGCAGCTAATCCCGGACGAAGAACTGGAACGCCGAATGCCGCGACGTGAGGCAATCGTGGAAATTGTGTTGGCGAACGGCACGCGTCTAACGGAGCACGTTGACGCCGTCCGCGGTACTTTCGACAATCCCATGCCTCGAGAAGAAGTCGTGGCGAAAGCGCGCGACCTGATCACGCCCGTCCTCGGCGCGCCAACATGTACAAAGCTGATCGATGCCGTGCTCGCTTTGGAAAACGTGAAGAATATCCGCGAGCTACGCCCCCTGCTGCAGCGGAACCTGTAGGGGCGGTCATAGACGCCCCTACAGAACCCGATCGGGAAACGAAAACACTGGATCAATATCCACGGGTACGTCGTTCGTGTTTTGAAGAGCCGTCTTGAGATCCGGTGGCATCGGATCATATCGCTTAAACCAATTCTCCGCGCGTGCGCGATCGCCGGTTGCTTCGATCTCCAGCAACTCTTTTGCGAGTTGGGCGAGCGCAGTTGGAATACGGCCGTAATCAATAACGTAACGACCGGTCGCCGCCTCGCGCACAATCGCTTTCTCCTGTGACAAGTAATTGAACTCCATCATCTCCGCGCGGCCGTGCGCTTCCGCGGTGCCGAACCGCAGCGTGCGGAAAATGCCGGCGACGTAGGAAGCGTAATACTCTTCCAATCGGTCCTTCGGCAGAGCCCCGCGATCGACCAACCACTTCAGACCAAACATGCCGACGACGTCCGCCTTTGCCTCTTCAAGGCCGGAGTAAGCCGGGCCGATGGCCTCCCGGATATCGACCTGACGTCCGCCTTCACGCGCGAATGCCGAGCCCAGGCCATGCGAGATTTCGTGCAACAGGACAGCTGCAAGATAGCCTTCACCTGAAGCTTTCGCCGCCTGGTCCGCCCGCATTAACTTTTTCGCAATCGGCAGCACAACGTGACTGACGCGTGCGTCCATGAAATTCTTGAAGAAAATTTTCTTCGAGCCTTTTTCTTGATGGATTCGCGGATCATTGGGCAGATTGTCCGCTACGGCCTGATAACCGTGACGCAGGTCGCCGGCGCGGAACGGCGCATCCATGACTTCCATTGGCGTCGCATGGCCGCGCTTGGACGGACGGTCTTCAGCCGTAAGCGGCAACGCATCCTGAATGTCGGGAACATACTGCTGGTATACGGCCAGCTTTTTGCTCTCAGCTTCGTTGCGGATCAGAACAGCGCCGCCATATGAAGTCTTCACACCGAGGACATCATCAAGGTACGTTTCATAAGGTGCGAAAATGACGTCGAATTTCGGGTCCTTCAGATCCATCCAGAGCAGATCGCTCTTGTAGTAGTCGTCCACGAGCAAAGCGTCTGCGCGCTGCCCGAGAAAGTCGGCGAATGCCTTGTCATCGCTGAGCGCGGCCGCTTCGCGGAGAGCTTTGGTCATTGGTTCAAGGAAGGGGCGGAAAACTTCATGGTAAGGACGCCCCACTAGCTCATTGCCGCGACGCTCCACGACGGTGTACGGGCTATACAGTTCCTGCTTCTTCTCGGGATGCTGCTTCACATATTGCTCGATTTGTTCGCGCGTCAGTCCTTTCGGATATAAACCGCGGCCAGCGGACATCGGCTCTGTTCCGACGAAGGGATGGTTCTCATCGATCAAATCGAAGCGGCTGCCATGAATCATCAGCAAACGCCGCAACTTCGGGTCCCGCGTGGATTTGTAAAGAGCCAGGCCTTCCGGATCGCTTTGGCGCCAGTAAATGTTGTCGAGATACTGCGATGCCTCCACCAATTTTTCCACCATCTGGCGCTCGCGGGCGGTCAGCCCTGAGGAATTGAACGGCATCTTCACTGGTTCCCATTTCGCTAAACGCTGGTCGAGATCCGATGCGGCCGCCATAATGAGAAACCCCATAACAATTGCTGAAATTCGCATGTCTCATAATAATCCCAAACCGGGCGGAACTTTTTTCAACGATTGTGGCCCTGCACTGGTAATTAACTGTATGGAAGATGGCCCTCATTGCACGGCTATGTTGCATTCCGCGCTTTTGATGTCGCGGCTGCAGGACAGGGACCGTTCTGTCGAGAGCACCGAGGTTGCCGTGCTCGTCCAGCGGACGCTGGCAGGGGACGCCACGGCATTCGAACAGTTGATGATCCGGTATGAACGGCGGATCTTCACACTCGCAATGAAGTTATTGGGATCAACAGATGATGCTCAGGATGCCGCGCAAGAAGTGTTTTTGAGAGTGTTTAAGTACATTCATCGTTTCGACATTCATAAACCCATCCAACCCTGGCTCATGCAGATGACCGTAAATGTCTGCCGAAACATCGGCCGGAATCGGCAGCGGCGTTGGGATACTTTTCCCGCGACCGTCGACTCCGAAATCGCGATTGCCAACGAATGCCGCGATGTGCAGAAGAACAACAACGGCAGATGTTATGGAGAGCTTTGGACAGCTTGCCCGCGAAGGAGAGGCTCGCCGTGATCCTGCGCGATATCGATGGACTGAAGACATCGGAGGTCGCCCAGATCTTGGGGTCTTCCGAAACTACCGTCCGGTCCCAGGTCAGCCGCGCTCGCGTACGCATGAAGGAAGCCATCGATCAGATGATGGGAGGCCGGTCATGAATTGTGCGTACTCGAAAGAAATTCTCGCGCTGTATGTCGAACACGATCTGCCGGAACCAGATGCGGTGAAGAAAGTCGAATCGCACGTTTCAAATTGCGCCGCGTGCGAGGAGTACTGCAATCAACTCCGCAGGACGCAATCATTCATCAAGTCGCAATTTCAATGCGCGCCTGAAGAAACGATAAGCCAGGACATGTTGGCGTGCGTGCGCTGCAGGGTCATGTCGCAGCTCGATGCCGTTC
>QHXA01000318.1:0-459 GCA_003222755.1 Acidobacteriota bacterium | reverse complement strand
TGTGCAACAAGACGAGCGATCGGCCGCCGTCTTTGTTGGGAAGAACACATTGTTGTGCCCCGCCGGATATCGCGAATGGGTGTTCGTCGGATCCTCGTTCGGAGTGCGGCATGGGCCAATGCCATCTTCCGGGATGTATCACAATGTCTACATTAATCCGGCCGCCTACCGCGAGTATGCGCGTTCAGGAAATTTTCCTGACGGCACGGTAATGGTTGTCGAAACACTATCGGCCGAGACAAAACAGGAACCGGAACTCCAAGCATCGTATGAAAAAGAGTTCGTCGCGCTGGAAGTATCGGTGAAAGACAGCAGCCGATTTGATGGTGGCTGGGGATTTTATGACTTCACCGACGGGGCGCGAAAACTCAAGCTGGAAGCGCAGGTGCTGCCACAATCCGCCGGCTGCCTCGCGTGCCATCGTGAAAAAGCCGCGACAGATCACGTGTTCACACAGTT
>QHXA01000317.1 GCA_003222755.1 Acidobacteriota bacterium | reverse complement strand
ACGTGTTCAGCGCATCCATTTGGATGCCGCTCGGATTCACGAACAGGTGATAAGCCGTTTGGCCGGTGCCGGCCGAGTCGAGACTCAGGGCAATCCAGTCATCGTTGAATGCCGTGTCGCGCCGGGTGATGGTGGTGCGAATCTTATCGGGCTCGTTGTCGAAGCAGTGGAATGCGAAATAGATATATCTATCATCGTAAGCAATCCGGACATCGGTTCGCAGGTCCGCCCGTCCACCGCGCAGCGGATTGTAGGAGACCCAGTCGCCGAGCGGCAGCGGCTCGCTTTGCCAGGC
>QHXA01000316.1 GCA_003222755.1 Acidobacteriota bacterium | reverse complement strand
CACCACCGGGCTTTGCACAACGAATCGGTTGTTGAGCAATTGCCCTCCTTCGTCGAAATCGGCAGCACGATTAGGCAATTCGTCGGCAGTACTCTGCAATTACTGGTCGGCGATTATGTCGTCAAACTCTTCGACAACAAAGTGCCGTAAAGGAACGAGCCGAAGCGAACCACGAAAGACAAAGCCCATCCACCCGAAAGTTACCGAACCTCAAGTCGGACTAAAGCAGGTCACCCGTCTCACTTGCGTTTAAGTAGTCTCTGATTTCGGGATGACCGCCGTAGTCGGCCCAGCCTGCAGGGGAGGCTCCGACTTTTTCATCCTTCATATGAATGTCTGCACCGCGTTGGATGAGAAACTCGACCATTGCCCGATGCCCATTGAGTGCCGCATAGTGCAGACCCGTGCCGGAGTAGTCGAAGCCTCCGGGTATCGCGTTGACCTGCGCGCCTTCCTCCAGTAGCAGATTCGCCGCATCCATGTGCCCGTGCATGCAGGCATACACGAAGGCATTATTAATGATGCTTTGCCGGTCATTGGTCCACGAACTGAACTTGGCTGCCAACTGTTGCTTGCCGGCAGGATCGAAGTTCGAATTTTGGATGACGTGCAGATCGCCCCATGGCCAGTTGATCGTGCCGGCCTCCGGCTTCAGAGTTCCATCGCTGTTGAAGAACCGCTCGATCAGATCCGTCCGGCCCAGGCCGGCGGCTATGCGGAGATTCTGAATGGACGCGCCCCGGCGAACCAGAAGATCGACCACTCGGCCGCTGTTCCAATACAACGCCTCCTCGAGAGGCGACCAGCCACCCAATCCATTGATTGCGGCGCCGCAATCCAGAAGCAATTCCGCCATTTCCACGTTGTCACAACTGCCGCACGCCCCAAGCGGTCCACTGAGTTCCGCGCCCGCGGCAATCAGTACCTTTGCCAATTCGAGTTTATTCGGTAAGTCTTTACCGGACAGGACCAAACATTGGAGCAGCGTGGGATGACTCGTAGAGGACCGGGAAGTCGCCAGTGTAGGATCCTGGCGAATTAACTCGCGGAGTCGTTCGAGATCGCCTGTTTTAATTGCGACCATTGCGGGATGAAACTTTGCGTCCATCGAAGCCCCTTAATTCTAACGGTGAGACCATGCCGGAATTTACTATCTCATCCATGGCCAAAGACCGAATGCTTTCGGTGATCATCTCGGCGAATGCTGAATGGGAAGCTGTGAAACGTGCATATCCCGCCGCTCAGGTTGAGCGATCGCCATACGGTGAGTATTTTAAGACATATCTTGAAGAATATCCGGGGCTGTTCTTTCATGGCGGATGGGGCAAAGTGCGGGGAATTCAATTGCGTCGAGTTCTCGGAGGGAACTACACTACGGCCGCTTTAGGAAGCAGAGAAACTCTTTCGCCATGACTTCTTTGGATCTGCGAAGAAGTTTCTATGGACTCAAACGCTGGCGGCTGCTGAAAGTGCGCAGCGACACAACCTGGCGGATCCGCGCCTATTGAGCTGCCGCAGAAGTGAGGTGATGCGGCTTCGCGAGCGCTTTTTTTGTGCAAAGCCATCGAACGAGGTGATCAATGAAAGCAGCATACATGAGAGCGGGCAGAGTAGCCTTAGTGGTCTGTCTGTTTTTGGGAATAGACGGATTGGCGCAGGTTGTCAACGCCACGCTGAGCGGGACGGTTGCCGACGCCACTGGAGCGTTGATTCCCGGAGTTGAAATCACAGCGACGCAAACCGGTACCGGAGTCGTTGCGACGGTCGTGACTAACGAATCCGGAACGTACCGATTCGCCAGTCTCCAGCCGGGATCATACCAGGTAAGGGCGTTGTTACCGGGTTTTCAACCTCAGACATTCCAGGTGACACTTGGGACTTCCCAGCAGATCCGGCAGAACTTCACCTTGCAGGTGGGTGCGGTCACGCAGGCCGTGGAAGTGTCCGTGGCGGCCGACCAGCTTCTGACGGCGCAGTCGTCCTCCGTGGGCAATGCGATTGCGCAAAAGCAAGTCGTGGACCTGCCGTTGGTCGGCCGCAATGTGATTGATCTCGCGACGAGGATCATGCCCGGAGTTCGCGGAGACGGCCAGGCGAACACGACGTTTGCCGGCATTACCGCCACCGGCTCGGGCAACGTCGGTATCTCCATGGACGGCGTGACGATGAACACGGGAAGGCATACTCAGGGCCTCAAAACGGCCACCTTTATCAATCCCGACATGGTCGACGAAGTCCGCGTGGTCGTCGCCGCCGTGGACGTGGAAGGGCGCGGTTCGGCACAGATTCAGATGCGGACACGATCGGGAACGAACCAGTTCCGCGGCGGTTTGACGTGGAACATCCGGAACTCCGTCCTGAATGCGAACTCATGGTTGAACAACCGGCAAGGCATCAGCCCGCTCTGGTACAACCGGCCGCAGTATACGGCCAGTCTCGGCGGGCCGATCATCCGCAACAAGACGTTTTTCTTCGGGATGTTCGACGGCCAGGCCGGAGCCCAGAAGGAGAACGTCGACGCCACGATCCTCACCGATGCCGCGCGGCAGGGCATCTTTCGTTTCTTTCCTGGAGTGAACAACGGCCACGCGGAAGTCACGCCCAGCGGCTCCGGCACCAGCCGAATCGCTCCGGTGGTGGATCGGGCAGGCAACCCGCTGGACTGGACCCAGATACCGGGGGCGACTGGCCCGATACAAAGTTTCAGCGTGTTTGGCGACGCGTTGAACCCGGGCGATCCATTTCGCAGACAGATAGATCGGACCGGATATATAGCCAAGCTGATCGGCTAAATGCCTCGCGCGAACGCTTTCAATGGCGGTGACGGCTTGAACACGGCGACTCATCGTTGGGTCCGCCGGACGGTCGCGGGTCCCGCAGGCGGAACAGGACAAAATTTCGATGCCTACCGGCGCAAGCAGTTCAATGTCAAGATTGATCACCAGTTCAATACGAATCACAGGCTGACCGGAACCTGGATTCGTGAATCCCACTATAGCGACAATAATCAGCTGTCGCCCTGGCCCCAGGGATGGGGCGGCGAGATCACGGAGTATCCAAGGGTGACAACGGCGCAGTTGACCTCTACGCTCTCGCCCACTCTTCTAAATGAATTCCGCTTTGGGTACCGGCGCACGACGCTCCATTTCATTCCCCCCTATCACTCCTCCACGCACGGAAAGGAAGCGTATGACTTCCTGCCCATGATTAACGGCTATCCGACCATACTGACTCCCACGTTAATCGGCGCTGCCATGGTCAGCGGCGCCTACACCGGTAACGAGAGCCCTTTGTACACCTACACGGACAGCCTGAGCTGGACAAAGGGCGCCCACGCCCTCAAGACCGGCGTTGAATTTGCCTCCTCAAAGATGTGGCACGGTGCCGGCGGCGCCGGCCCGGTGGGGGTTACGGGCGGCGCGGGTGATGTTCCTGTCCGCGGTATCGACACAATTGCCGGACTGCTTCCATCCAACGTAACGTTGGCGCAGAACCTATTGTTGGGGCTGACCGGTTCGATTGCGAGCATCTCGCAGTCGTTCTTAACTCTGGAACCGACCGATACGCGGTTTCTGGACTTCAAGGAGACGTACTTCGATCCGCGTAATCCCGAGGGCCACTACGGGAGAATGCGAGACACGCATCAGAACGAGTTCAACTTCTTCATCAAGGACGACTGGAAGGTGACTCCCAGTTTTACGCTGAACTTGGGTGTTCGTTACGACTTGTTTCGCGTGCCGTATCATCTCAGCGCATCGGGGAAGAACTGGACTATCGGTCCATTGGGAGGCAACAACGGAATATTCGGATATTCGGGCCGCAGCTTGGGAGAAGCATGGATGTCCGGTGGCGGACCGCAGAAAGGTGCATTGACGCAATTCGTCCTTATTGGGAAAGGCACACAGTATCCGAACCAAGGGCTTTGGCCGAGTGACAAAAACAACTTTGCACCTGCTGTAGGTTTCGCCTGGTCACCTACTTGGGGAGGAAAGGATAAGACGACTGTCCGCGGTGGCTACCAGATCGCCTATCAGTTGCCGGGCAACAGCTTGTCATGGATCTCCGTTGACGTCGGGACGTTTCCCGGCTTCGGAAACTCACCCACGGACCGAGGGGACGGCACTTTCAGAGACTTCACGAACATTGTCCTCCCGCTGCCCACGACGGGGAAGCCGGGCGACGTTATCCCCATCACGGAGCGATCTCAGAGCGTCGGGATCTTTGCTCCGGACTATACGACTCCTTATGTTCAGACCTTCACGCTGGGAGTGACGCGGTCTCTCGCTTCGAACCTGACGCTGGACGTCCGTTATGTTGGCACCCGCGGTGTGAAGCTCCACTCGACTTTCAACCTCAACGACGGCGACTTCAGGCATAACGGAGTGCTTGAAGCGCTCGAAATCACGCGAGCCGGCGGGAATGCGCCGATGTTCGATCAGATGCTGAAGGGCTTGAACATCGGAAGCGGCGTGGTTGGCACAGCCGTCTCTGGATCCGAGGCATTGCGCCAGAATGCGACCTTCCGTACGTTAATCGCGACCGGCGATTTCGCGGCGGTTGCCCGGCTGCTGAACACGACCAATCTCGGCACCGTGCAGCCGCGGGGCCAGATCATCGCCGGCGGTCTACTCCGGTCGAGTGGATCGTTCCCGGAGAATTTCTTTGTGACGAATCCGCAGTTCACCACCATTAACTATCGCGATAACTCCGACGGCTCCAACTACCACTCACTGCAAACGCAAGTGACCCTGCGGCCGGCGCGCGGCGTCACCTATCAGGGCACCTACACCTGGAGCCGCAGCCTCGCAGTGAGCGGCGGCGTGAACAGCGGCGGCGGCGTCAGCGGCACGTATCGGGACCTTCAAAACCGGAGGGCGGACTATACCCTGCAAGACACCCACCGTGCGCACGATTTCCGGAGCTATGGAACATTCCAGTTGCCGTTCGGTCCGGGCAAGCTGCTGGCCCGCAACAGTTCCGGATGGGCGGCACGGATGATCGAAGGTTGGCAGATCGGAACGATATTCAACCTGACTTCGGGAGCGCCCTTGAATGTTGTAGGTGGGAATACGCTCTACAATCTCGGCACTCCCGATATCGTCGGCGCGTTTCCTCGGGAAGGCAAGGTCGTGTGGCCCTTGAAACCGGGCGACGCATTCGGGAACTTCTTTGGCCAGCAGTACCAGCGAGTCCCCGACCCGGCATGCGCCAGTGTCGCGTCGAACCTCAGGGTGTGGTGCACCAACACCGCACTGGCCGACGCCAATGGCAATATCGTATTGCGCAATGCCGGACCGGGACAGTTGGGCACGCTGGGCTTGAACCCGATCGAAGGACCGGGCAGTTGGGACTTCGACGCGAACGTCCAGAAGAGCATCCGGCTCGGTGAGTCCAGGAACCTGACATTGCGTATGGATGCGCAGAATGTCTTCAACCATCCGACTCCAGGAAGTCCCAACCTGAATATCAATTCCGGGACCTTTGGGGAGATCAATACGAAGACGGGAAATAGGACCCTCGCAGCCCAGATTCGTTTGGAGTTCTAAGTCTATAGGAGGGCGCGCACCTGAATTACCGAATTGATTCGATATGGTGTCCGGAAGTTTAAGCTATGCCTATGTGTTCCGAAGTTTGTCATGGTAAGGAAAACACAACGAGAGATTCCATGTTGGCTACTTGGCTACGGCCGCTTGCGGCAACTACGGCAACGTACTGCTTACCGTTCTTGCCCTGATAGGTCATCGGAATGGCGGTCACATTGTAGTCGAGCTTGGTAGACCATAATTCCTTGCCATTCTTGGAGTCGAAAGCACGAAAATGATTGTCGCTAGTGGCTCCGATAAAGACCAGGCCGCCGGCAGTAGTCATCGGGCCTCCCGCGCCGGGGGATCCGACGTTTCGTTTTCCTTCTGGTAATGCCTCGTTGATGCCGAGCGGAACCTTCCAAACGAAATCGCCGGTCTTCGCGTTTACGGCAATCAGACTGGACCACGGTGGCTTGAAGCACGGCAATGTTGCGACCGTGCCGCCATTTTCATTTTTCAAGGGAGCTGTGATGTTGGGCGCCCCGGCACGCACGTACGGAAACTCGGTTGCCTCGCTGCCGGGAATGTATTTCGGATTCTTCTGAATCCAGCCAGTTGCAGGAGCATCCTTCGTGGCGAGGAAGATGTATTGCAGATTGGGATCGACTGCCGTTCCGCCCCAACTGGGGCCGCCTCCGATTCCAGGGAAGATTAGACTCGGCGGCGAACCCGCATCTTTGTAACGCCACGGTGTATAGGGTCCCGAGTTCCAGAACTGATTTTTCTCCCATACCTCACGACAGGCTTGCGCGTGCTCGGCGGTCGTATCGTTTGCGGTAACCAAATCGTCTGCTGTCATGCTGACGCGCGCCACAGCCGGCGGTTTGACCGGGATCGGTTGCGTCGGGGAATACCACTCTCCAGGTACATCACCTGTCGCAACCGGACGCTCTTCGATCCCAAATATCGGTTTGCCGGTCACCCGGTCGAGAACAAACATGTAAGCAATCTTGCCCACTTGTACAAGCGCCGGAATCTTTTTTCCCTCTTTGGTAATGTCGATCAGTCCAGGAGCGGGTGGCAGGTTGTAGTCCCACAATTCATGATGGACGGTTTGAAAATACCACTTGAGCTTGCCCGTCTCGGCGTCCACAGCCACGATCGTGTCGCCAAACAAGTTGTTACCTGGCCGGTCCCCGCCGTAGAAGTTGGCGCCGGGTTCACTGACGGGCAGATACAGGATGCCGCGTTGCTCGTCCAGAGTCAGAGAAAATGCCCAAACATTATTTCCCGTGCGATTCTTCCAACTGTCATTGCCCCAGGTCTCGACGCCGGTCTCGCCGGGATAGGGGATTGTGTGGAACTCCCACACCTTTTTCCCGTTGCGAACATCGTACGCACTGACGTCGCCCCGTTCTCCGACCGAAGTTTCCAATTGCGGACCGATGTGCCGCATGCCGGGACCGTAAAAATTCGATCCCATCAAGACAAGATTCTTGTAGACAATCGGGGCTCCCGCGTATGCGTGGTCCATGTCGATCGTGCCACTATTGCCGAATCCAGTTGAGAGTTCGCCCGTGACGGCATTGATCGCCACTAACCGCTTCTCATTTGTGAAGAGAATGCGAGGCGGATTATTTTGATCACCTGGCCAGTACGCAACGCCGCGGAAAGAAGCCAACCCCTGTGTCACTTCGTAGCGCCAGATCTCTTTTCCGGTTTCCGGTTCCAGCGCGACGACGTGATCTCCGGAAGGAAGGTACATCACGCCGTTGACGACAATCGGTGTCACTTCCTGGAAAATTTCATTAGGGCTCAAGGCATTGATGGTCCTGCCTTCGGGCCGCAATTTGTATGACCACGCCTTCGTCAGCTTCGCAACATTGGTCGCATTAATTTGGGTCAGCGGCGAATAGCGTGTCCCGGCGTAGTCGCGGTTATACATCGGCCAATCGGCAGCAGTGTTCCGCGGCCTATTGATTTGGGCCGAGAGAACGGCCGTCAACAAAATGCCAATGAGAAAGCTTTTGAATATGTCTTTCATGTAGCGACCGCCGAGTTACGGCACAATCGGGCTCGTGCGCGACACCGACTGTTCCGTGCCGACCATTCCTTCGGGCGATCTGTTGTTGTCCTGACAAATGTACTCGAACAATTCCGTTCCCTGACTCCATCGAAGAAGGAAGCCTCCTGTCCATGGCGCTGTATACGCAGCGGGATCATCGACAGTGACCTCGTATCGGAGAGTGTTGAAGTCAGGCCGGGAGAAGCGTTCAATCAAGTGCAGTTGATTGGTGTGAGGTTCTCCCTCTCTGTCGATCCAGAACCTTTCATTGAAACCGACCGAGTCGACAACCAACGTCTCACCATCCCAGTGGCCGACGGAATGCCCGTAGTAGCTGGGTTCGAGGTCCTTTGGATGAGGCCGGCCGTCCATATAAATTGTTCGGAATGTGTGAGGGCCGCCGATGTCGAAGATATACATGAGCTTCATTTCCGGCATGTCAACGAACTCGACACCGTAAGGGGTGATGAACTCTCTCGGTCCTCCCGACGGCTTGCACCGCGTATGCGGCTCATCGCTCTCAAAGGCCGCCTCTCGCGCTTCGTGTAGCGCTCTCGCCCACGGCTGAAAAGGAACATCTTCGATTTTGATGTTGTTTGGCAGATGCGTGTTTGCGCCCGCGCGATTTACGCTCTTCGGATTCACGGAAACCTGAACGATGCCGGCGGGCGCCCAGAGACCCATTTCGCCGGGAGGCGCGCCGAGGTTCAGCCGTCCGTCCGGCCAATGCGGAGCCGGGCGGGGAGGAACTGCGGCTCGCTGCGGAGTTTGTGCGAGCACTGCAATTATCAGCAAAGTAAGAAAATGCATGTCAAGAGACCTCCTGTCGCGCGTTGCGCAGCGGAGATGAAGGGGAGTATATCTCGCGCTCCCGTGAAATCAAATGCGAGAGAGCAAAATTCACAATAGGATTCGGTTATTCAAATTGTTGACCGCTTCAACAATCGTGTGTACGCTACGCGAAAACCAGGTGTGAATGTGGAGGAAAGATGAAGTGGATTGGAATTGGGTTCGC
>QHXA01000315.1:4109-12940 GCA_003222755.1 Acidobacteriota bacterium | reverse complement strand
TGTAGTGGAGTTGACATAAAACCTAATAGCGTGATGCGGTCTTGCGGTTTGGCCCCTCGCACCACGGGCTTTAAAATTCCTAAGCTTGTATGGCCTCCGCGTTTCACTTGGCAGCCGTCCCCTGTTCGACCTATCTGCCATTGAGGTTGGTAGGACCAAATAGCTAATAGTCAACTGCGTTTCGCTCGAATCCGTTCCCGGAATGCAGCCGGTGCAACAATGTTCAAACTGAATCGCGCCACATGCGGTAATGTTTAGCAACTGTTGCCAGCTTCTGTGGACTTCAGTTGGCGAGTAACCGCGATCCCGTCATTGTGGCGGACAAGGACGAGCCGACATTTTAGTTCTACGAGAAGCCAAGTACACGCCCCCATGTGAAGGTGACGGTAACATTATGGCGTTTACTTGGGGTAATCGGCGCGACCACGTACTTTCCGAACGATGCTGAAATTTAGGTGCACGCACGAGTTGGCGGCTGTAAGATTTCATCCGTGCATTTCCTGACGCGCAGATCCCGGGTTGTAGTTGCCCTGGTCCTGTTGGCCCTCCTCTTCGTCGCGTTGTCGATGAACAACGTGCAGTTTGCCTGCGCCGTTCTCCTTGCCGCCTATTATCTGGTTCGCCCAAGTGAAAACAGGTGGACTCGATGGTCATTCGCTGATCCGTCCTGCCGATCTTCCTTTCTACCGGCAGTCACACCGCGTGGCCCTCCCTTCTTCGCCGTCTAGCTACTGAAACAAAGCTACTGTCCAACGGCTCTCGATCAATCAGATTTTCAAAATGCTGGACGCGTCCACGAAGACGTGGAGCGCGTATCAGGGGAGGAATTGTGAGAAACCAAGTTTCATTCGTGTACTTATTTATGCGTCGTCTGATTTGGCTCGGCCCATTGACAGTGTTCGCTTCAACCGCAGTTGTTTTCTTCGTGCGGCTCATAGCGGTCGCTGTCTTGCACCCGCCGTCCACCTTTCGGCCGCTGGGCGTGTTATCTCCTGTTGTGGACACGGCAGCGCTTGTAACCTGGGCGGTGCTTGTTTTCGCCGCAATGGTTCGTTTTGTCTGCGATCCCATTCCCAGATTCAAAACTGTTGCGGTCGTTGTGCTCCTCTTGTCATTTCTGCCAGACATCGCGCTCGTGAAATGGCGGGTATGGGATGCAACTTGGACTTATGCGTTCGCTCTCATGGTCATGCACGTTGCAGCATGTGGAACGTGCATGAACATGCTGATCCGACTTGGGCTGCACCACATCGCACCACGGGATAATGCCGGACTGCCGGCGAAATGGTGAATGTGATGCGGTCAAAAAATGTTGTCCGACTTATATTCACCGCACTCCTCGCCTTCGTTGCCGTCTGGCCTGCAGGATGGAGGCACAAGATTGCATTGGTCATACTTGTCGCCATCTCCGGCCTATACGCCGTGCTACTTCAGCGATTACGGAGCCGTCGTATTGGCTCCGCCGCTGTCGGGTCTTTTTACGACATGCTCGAACAAGATAAGCGCAGAGCGGTCGAAATTATCGTTGAAAAGAAGGCGGAAGAACAGCCGCCCGAAGACGCAGAGGGAAATGGACCGATACCAAGACGATTGAGTGCGCTTCGCTCCATCGAGGATCGGAACGATTCTCTCTCGGGCTTTGCCGCGCAGAGGGTCAGAAAGAAGGTTCATAGGATGTAAGAGGAAATGCTGAACTGTGAGTGTGCAGAGGCACTTTTACGGTTAGCCGACTTATGCTTATCTGCCTGTTTCAGCTTCGGGCTATATCTTGGGCCTGGCTCCTGCGCTGTGCGGCAGCCATGGTAGCTTCCTGAATCAAGCGGATAAGCAAGAGCCGACTACTTGCTAACTGACCAGTTTTATAAGCACTGCGCCGTTACTCGTTAGGAATCCTCGTTCATAGCACCATTTTCGGTTCCCACAACAAGACTTCGGGGTCGGCATGGATGAAAAAGGGGGTGCTATTCTCCATAATTTCCCCATGGCGACACATGAATACAAAGGCTGGAAATACATACACCGGATAGACTTCGATGCGGAAGGGAAGGTGGTCAGGTACAACATAAATTTCTACCGTCGAGACGGTAGGTATAATTGTGCAGCCTTGGATTTTGCCCCGCCCGAAAAATTCCGTTTAAATCCTCCGCGCGCCCAGCCAAAACGTTGATTAGGACGCACCAAGTCAACAAGACCCCTTATCCGACCGTCTTTCGCGGCACTCTACTAGTCGCACCGGCGGGCCTTATTTTGCCTAACCGCCCCCTTTTGACCTTCCCGCATGCCTTATAATTCTTACACTTCGTCCAAGGAGGCTCGATGCCGGAGTACGATTGCGCGCTTCCGCGGAAGCGTGGCCGCATCCTTAGCGCGACCGTTGTCGGCGTGCTCGCGGTCTCAGCCCTGCTGTTCGCGGCACAGGTACTCGCGCAGCGACGCGACACGCTGGGCCTCGATCCCGGCGCCTATCCGGTTGGATTCCAGTTGCTCACCGAGCAGGATCGTTCGAGATCTGTCGTAGCGAACGATGGCGCGACGTACGCGCGCCCGATCCGGGTCTACGTTTGGTATCCGGTCAAGGCGGCATCGAAGCCGATCCGCTTCGGGCGTTACGCCGCGTTGGCGGACGACGACATATGGCCAGCGGAGATTTCGGGGCGGACGCGCGACGTATTGAAGTTCTCGCGCGGGCCGCTCGCGCGTTCATTGGACCCGGTGGCGTTGGAAGCACTTCTTCAGCGGCCGCTATTGGCAGCGGAGAACGCCAAGTCCGCGCCAGGGCGGTTTCCTTTGATTGCCATCGGGTTAGGGCTCTATTACGAGTCGCCGATCACATTCGCAGCCCTGGCGGAATATTTGGCTGGCCGGGGCTTCGTCGTCGTGACCGTGCCACTCGTCGGGACGAATTCCGCCCTGGTCAGAATCGATGCGCAAGACCTCGAAACTCAGGTACGCGATCTCGAGTTCGCGGTCGCGCGAGCCCGGCAGTTGCCATTCGTGCGCCCGGATCGGCTCGGCGTCCTGGGATTCGACATGGGCGGCATGGCGGGAGTGATTCTCGCGATGCGCGACCCGAGCGTTGACGCGTTCGCGAGTCTCGACTCCGGCATTCTGTATCCGCATCCATCAGGCTTGCCGCAGGTCTCGCCGAGTTACGACGTAGCGGCACTGCGAGTTCCATGGCTGCACGCCGCGCCGCTGCGACCCGGGGAGCGGCCGCAGGATCCGAGCGTGAAGTCCCTTTTC
Organism: Acidobacteriota bacterium; assembly: GCA_003222755.1. Classification (GTDB taxonomy): domain Bacteria; phylum Acidobacteriota; class Terriglobia; order 20CM-2-55-15; family 20CM-2-55-15; genus 20CM-2-55-15. Next base: position 9,697 of record QHXA01000315.1, on the reverse strand, counting down.
GACGCGGCCGTGCATTCGAATCGCTATCTGCTCGTGACCAACGGCATGGGTCACGTGGATTTCACGAGCTACGCCCTGATCGAAGGCCGGCGGGCGGCCCCAGGCTACTGGGCCGAAGCCGGGCCGGATGCCGTTCACCGTCACAGGATCGTGGCAGACTACGTCGCCCATTTCTTTGCTGCGTTCCTTCGCACGGATCCCGCAAGCGTAGCTTGGATCACGCGCGACCCGCAGGGTCCGTTCCCCGGTTCGCAGATGACGCTCGAGCATCGAACGGCGACGCCGCCGTCGATCGGTTACGACGAGCTTGTGCAGGCTATCGTGCGCGGCGACGCCGAAACGGCGATCGAGAAATTACGTATGGCCGATGGGGCGGACACGAAGCGCGTCGTTCTTGACCAAGTTCACCTGGAACGGTTGGGAGTGAGTCTGCTGTACACGTGGGGACTCGCGAAGGAGGCGCTGCCGTTTCTTCGGTACACGGCCGAGCGGTACCCAGCATCGGTACAGGCGCAAGCGATTCTCGCGGACGGGTATGTGTTGATCGAGAACTACTCAGCCGCAATCGACGTCCTGAGCAAGTTAGCCGCGCAGCATCCGGACAACGTCGGTCTGCGTGCCCGTTTGGAACAGGTGCGTACCCTCCAGAACAGCCCGCGCCAATAACACCAGGATCTGTGTAATGCGTGGATGAAAAACGCTTCGTTGCGACGTTGCGGCCAGATCTTCATCACGCTCTTTTGCATACAGCACAAGAGCCGATTCTCAACTCCCACGAAGTCTCGTTGTGGGAAGTTGAATGAGTATCGCGCACGCCTCGCAGATTAGTCGCCGAAAGTCGCCCAGCGTTTACGCATACGCATTTGATCGGATGGGTCGCCAGTTCGGCCGTTACTCGCGACCGATCGGCGCGAACGACATTTGAAGCTTCCCACAACCGGACTTCTGGGTCATTAAGACGTTTTTTGAAGTTTTGCCGAGGTTATGGCGGATCCGCAAAGTGTGGCTTCGGTCAGTCGCCGACTGAGATTTCAGGAAAAGGCCAAGGGAAGTCAGGCAATCTGGTAATTCGCCAGCTACAGACCTTCCAGATTCGAAAATATCGTTCGCCTTCAGTTGCCCAGAATGCAATCGGATGGCTGAGGAAAACCGGCAGTGGGCTCCGATCGCATTCAAGGCGCCATGGCATCAATAGCCATCCTGGGCGGCTCACGCATTGTGCCGCAGTGCGACCAGGGGGTCGACTCGGGAAGCGCGATACGCCGGAACAAACGCTGCAACGGTAATACACAGGACAAGAGTGAGAGCGGCAATTGCGGAATTCCGCACATCCATCGGATTTATTCCGAACAACTTATTCGCTACCAAATGCTGAGTGACGAACGCCAGGGGAATGCCGATGAAAACTCCTGCGATAGCTTGAGCCAAGGCTTCGCGCAATACCATTCCGACGACTTGGCCGCGGTCCGCTCCGAGAGCGATCCGTATACCGATCTCACCCGTTCGCCGTTGAACGATATAGGCCATCAATCCGTACAAGCCGACACAGGCGAGTACGAGGGCAAGCATGGCGAAGAACACAGCGAGAATCGCGATCACGGCTTCCTGGCTAAGAGACCGCAGAACATCGTCAGATAGCGTGTTTACATTAATGACCAGTAAACCCGGATCGATTTCGGTAAGAACCTCCCGGACATCGCGTGCAATTGCGGCGGGATCCTTGGCTGAACGGAGTTCAATTGTATTGATAAAATTCGAACCGTACTGTCCGTTCCTTACCGCGCTGGGGCCCGCTTTGAGCTGCAGCAGCGGAAGGAATGCCATTGGACGGGAATCGTCGCGAGGTCGAGTGTATTTCGCATTCTCAACAACTCCGACAATATCAAGGTCGTTTCTTGTCGATTCGTTACCGATGCCGAAGTGTTTGCCGATCGGATTTCCGCGACGAATATACTGATGGACAAATGCTTCGTTGACCACGGCTACCGGTTGCGACCCCGGCGTATCGTGTTCATTGAAGACGCGCCCTTGCAGCAATCGCGTTCCGATCGATTCGAAATAACGTGGCGAGACTCGATTCAACATGGCCGACGCGTCGTCGTTCTCTTTCGGATCGAGTCCTTCAACCGCAATGGAAAAACTCCAGCAGCAGCCGTTGAATGGACTGTACGTAGACAAACTGGCGCTGTTCACTCCGGCTATCGCATTCAGGCGGATTAACAACCTCTCATACAGCGCGCCGAGCTGTTCATACTTGTAACCCGCGACTGTAGGATCGACCCGGACAATGAGGACATGTTCGCGATTATATCCAAAGCGCTGATGAGAGAGGTTCGCTAAGCTGCGCGCAAATGAACCGGCGCCGGCGAGCATCACGAGCGCAAGCGCGACCTCCAGTACTATGAGGATTTTGCCAATTCCAAACCTTCGATGGGACAAGGCTGAGCCGCAAATCCCTGGACTTCTGCGGCGAATTTCGGGCGCAATCTCCGCGTTCACCCGAAGCGCCGGCAAAAGGCCAAAAAGAATGGAAGCGGCGCAGGAGAGAGTAAAAGTAAACGCCAGAACGCGAATGTCCGGAGCAGTGGGAATCGGAATATCGTGCGCAGTACCGAACAAGAGCTTGAGCAAAAGAGTGACACCCTCTGAAGCGACGATGAGTCCGAGCGCTCCGCCGGCGATTGCGAGCGTGAGGCTTTCCGTCAGGGATTGCTGGATCAGGCGGCCGCGGCTCGCGCCCAACGCGTGTCGTACCGCGTCGTCGACGCGCCGCCCGGTGCCGCGTGCGAACAGGAGATTCGCAAGATTCACGCACGTGATGGTCAGCACGGCCAGCGAAATTCCAAGCAGAAGCCAGAGCGTTTACGAATAGTCGCGACGCATGTGAGAAATGCCCCCGCCACCCGGAGTAAATTCGATGTAGGTGCCCTTGATCTGCTGCAGGGCTTCGGGTGAAGGATTCGATCCTTCGCGGGAAAGCGCCCAATTCTGAAGCGCCGCCGTCAGCCGCTTCCGAGCCTGCACTGAAGAAACGCCGGGCTTCAGGCGCCCCATCAAGTAGAGCCAGTGCATATCCGGCACATCAAGCAGGCTTCCGGCTTCGGGGCTGATCCTGCGGATACTGGAGACCGGCACCCAAAGGCTGGGAGGATTCGGCTGTAGAGTGTCTCCGAAAAATCCTTTCGCGGCGACACCGATGATTGAAAATGGCGATCCGTTGATGCTGATAGTGGAACCGATCACGGCGCTGTTCCCATCCAGTCTTTCCATCCAGTATCGATAGCTGACGACGGCAGTCGGCGCTGCGGATTCCGAATCGTCGGAAGTCGTGATCGTACGGCCCATTACCGTGCCGACGCCGAGGACGTCGAAATAGTTACCGGAGACCGGCTTCACAACGGCGGGACTTGAATAGGTCCAACCAGGACGCCGAATACTCAAGAGCGTGTTGTCGGCGCTTTGAAACGAGGCCAGACTCTCAAGGATATCGGCATCGCGAAGATGCTTATAGAGATCCCACGAGTAGGCGGACACTGAATCATGTATGCTGGCCGAAAAGCCCTGGCTTCTTGCATCGCCTAGCAAGAGCAGACCTGCGGGATCCCGCACCGGTAGAGACCTCAAAAATACGGCGTTCATCAAAGTGAAGATCGCCGCGTTGGCGCCGATTCCGAGAGCGAGGCTGATCAGTGCAACCGCCGTAAGTCCCCGATCCCGAGACATCCTCCGGATCGCAAAACGGAGATCCTGAACGACATTCTCGATAAACCGCACCCGCCTTTCGTCCCGGCATTCCTCTTCGACTCTGGAAAGCCCGCCGAATTTCACCAAAGCCTGCCGGCGTGCCTCGTCGCTATCGACTCCGCGCAACTGATTCTTCCTGGTCAGCATCTGGATGTGAAAATCCAATTCGTCCTGAAGATCGTGGTCCACGCGTTTCCGATGGAACAGAGCGCGCAGCCTCAGCCAAAGGTCCGAGGAATTCATATCACGCCATCCTTATAACGCGGTTGATTGCGGCGGACAATCGCTTCCAGCCCTCCGTTTCCTCCGCAAGTTGTTTGCGGCCCTCAGCAGTCAAGCGGTAGAAACGCGCCCGCCGTCCCAATTCCGAAATGCCCCATTCGGCTTTGATCCAGCCTTGGTGCTCCAACCGGTGCAGTGCCGGATAGAGCGACCCTTGATTCACTTCGAGCACATGCTCGGACGTCTGCTCGATCTGTTCGGCGATATCCCATCCATGTTTGGGGGCGGTCTGTAGAGTGCGAAGAATGAGCAGGTCGAGAGTTCCCTGGAGCAGTTCCAGTCTGTTATCACGAGCCATAGTGTAGAGTATCTACATCACTGTGATGTAGGATGTCAACAACAACTGAGTTCAATCCGGTACGGCCAACTGCTTTCGCTATGCACAACGGCCGTCCAGGTTTTGTTTGTGGCAACGCTTTGGGCTAAGAATACAAATGATAGGATTGCCACGATGACTCGGAATGGATCCCTACAGCTTTTGCTGCTTGCATTACTTCTGCTAGAGGTTTCACCAGCGGTAACGAAGTCCCAAGTTGTGTCATTCCGCAGCGGAAAAATCGCGCTTCAGGGCGTGTTGTATAAACCAGACGGAAGTGGGCCATTCCCGGCAGTTCTATACAACCATGGAAGTGCACCGGGAATGCTCAGCAGCGAAGCCTTTGAAGCAATTGGTCCGGTGTATGCCGCACGTGGTTGGGTCTTCTTTGCACCGTACAGACGAGGACAGGGCCTGAGCGCATCCGCAGGACCCTATATAAGCGACGAGATCAACGCTGCTGCGAAAACCGGCGGATTTCGTGCGGCGGCCGCAACGATGGTGAGATTACTTGAAACTGACCACTTGGATGATCAGTTGGCAGCGTTGGCATGGCTGCGAATGCAGAAGTTCGTCGAGGCAAACAGCATTGCTGTAGCAGGAAATTCCTTCGGTGGTATTGAAGCCGTCCTTGGTGCGGAACGCTTCAAGTATTGCGCAGCGATCGATGCTGCCGGTGGGGCTGAAAGCTGGATGCTTGCACCTGAATTGCAGGTGCTGATGGCGCGCGCGGTACGAAATTCCAACGCTCCAATCTTCTTCTTCCAAGCTGAGAATGACCATGATCTCTCCCCTAGCCGCACTCTCTCAAAGATAATGAGAGACGCAGGGAAACCATTCGACTTGAAGATCTATCCGCCTTTTGGAAAGTCGCCACAAGACGGTCACAGTTTTACTTGGTTAGGGACGTCAGTGTGGGCTGATGATGTATTTTCCTTTCTCACAAAATACTGCCGGAAGTAAACCCGCGCGTGTAACCGTGCCGTGTTTGTGTTCCGCTTACACACGTCGGAATGAGTCACGCTCCTTGCGTGTTTTGACATTGGCAGAGGTTTCGCATTTATCTGAAGACTGACGAAGAGACGAGAAGTCAGCTTCGCGAAAGCGAACGCGTTATGTAACGGAACCGGACCTCTCGGTCTTTGGGAGCACATCGGTGTATAACCGACTACCTGACAATTGAGAAGCCTGCCAACTTCTCACATACGAACTTGCGCAGCGGCGCGTTAGCGGTCGAAAATAATAA
>QHXA01000315.1:3220-4071 GCA_003222755.1 Acidobacteriota bacterium | reverse complement strand
ATTCAGTGCAGCGGGGGAGGTTTTCGATGCCGTTGTTGAAATTGAGGAGAGGGCCGTTGGCTTGCGCGACTGGAATTGCGGGCCTCGCCGCACTGATCGTGCTGAGTCTGCCACGCACTATCGTGCAGGCTCAAACTCCTGCTGAAACAATTTCAACTGAATCGCCTCAGGTCCCGGAATGGCAGAAAGCGGCCGGCGGCAAGATGTCGTTCGAGGTTGCCTCTGTCAAGCTCGGGAACGCGGGGACGTTCACTCCGCCAAACTTCGCCTTGGATTTCCTCGATTCCTTCGGTGGTGCCAATCCCCACGGTCGCTTCGTCGCTCAGTTTCCACTGAGAGCCTACGTGGGGTTCGCCTATAAGCTTTTCCCCTACTCACAAGAGCAGAACGACGCCATGCTTGCCCACGTACCGAAGTGGGTCTCTACGGACCAGTATGCCGTTAATGCGAAGGCGGAAGGCGATCCTACAAAGGACCAGATGCGCCTAATGATGCAGTCTTTGCTTGCGGACCGCTTTAAGTTGACGGTTCATTTCGAGCGCCTGGAAGTTCCGGTGCTTGCTCTCGTTCTGGACAAGCCAGGAAGAACAGGAGCAAAGTTGAATCCTCATTCTAACGGCGTTCCCTGTGATGTTTCATCTCCCAGTGACGTGTTTCCGCCTGTCTGCAATGTGATTTCGGCAATAGGTAGGCCCAATAACTCGGTCTTGATGGGTTCCCGAAATGTGACTATGGCTCAGGTAGCAGCGTCCCTTACCGCAGCGGGGCGCCTGGCGCGTCCGGTGGTGGACCAAACCGGATTGGACGGGCGCTTCGATTTCACTCTCGAATGGATTCGGGAGTCAAATGAC
>QHXA01000315.1:2578-3188 GCA_003222755.1 Acidobacteriota bacterium | reverse complement strand
AAGAGCAACTTGGATTGAAACTAAAGTCTACGAAGGCAACAATGGATACTCTTGTTATTGACCATGTCGAGAGGCCTTCGGAGAATTAGCGCTCTATTCGAGATAGACATGCTAATCGGCTTTAGCTCCCGAACCCGCCGGGTTCGCAAAACTTCAGCGGCGAGCGGCAAATTCCGAGAAGTCGGGTTCGCGGAACCAATCACGTTCAATTTCCCTGATCCCGACTTCGGGTTCGTTTGGGACTATTCGCGCGATCAGAATTCGAACTGCGTGCTGAATTTGAAGAGGCGCCCGCCCATTGTCTCGTATGGGGTTAACCACTGCAAACCATAGCCGGTGTTCTCCGACAAGATAGCGTTCCCGTTGAAGACGTTGTAAATGTCGAAATTGCCTCGCAATCTGACGCGTTCAAGTTTAAAGATTCTCGTGAATCGAACATCTAACTGGTGGAGCCGGTCCTCGTAACGGGTGTTCGGTGGAACCAGTTCGATATTGACGTTGGCGTTGCAGGTAGCGGCACCCCGGCACGATGCCAGATTGCGGTCGAGCGCGCTGGCAACCTGCGCGTTGGGAGCCGGGTATGTGGCCGTAATCGGGACGCCTGCAATGT
>QHXA01000315.1:1923-2424 GCA_003222755.1 Acidobacteriota bacterium | reverse complement strand
AGCAAACAAAGTTTCGGGTGCGTTCTTCACAATCTCGCATGCATCATTGACCGTTCGCCCGACGGTGACACCCCCGGAAAACTGGCCACCGCGCGCGAACCGGCTGTTCAACGTGACATCGAAGCCACTATAAACCTCAGTCCGTTTTCCGAAGTTGGATGCTTGTGTCCGCACGTAGTCGGTTACACCGAATAGCGACGGCTTGACGTCGTAGAACCCGCAAAGCTTCCCGCCGGCGTTGGGCAGCCGGCTATCGGCCGGCACGGTCATACAGTACGAGTCAAAGTCTGCCGGCGTGAGCGCCATATTCTTCGTGACCAAAAAGCCGCCGTACCAAGTCCGGAAATAGCCTACATTGAGCGCCATTCCCTGCCGCAGTTCCTGCTGAATCGATACCGATCCCTGCCAGTTGTGAAGTTGTTTGTTGAACCCGCGCTGCGCATCGTCTGCAATGCGTGTATTGCCGGCTCGCACCTGACCAAATGTCTGGTCCGACAAAGC
>QHXA01000315.1:0-1840 GCA_003222755.1 Acidobacteriota bacterium | reverse complement strand
GGATCGTCAACAGGATAGGTAAAGTCGTCCCAGGTCCGCGTCGCGCTGGCAGCCTGATTGGCCGCGGGATTGTTTGAAGCGGTCACGGTGTAGGGCACGTATCGGCCTAAACCGACTTTGAGCGCAGTCTTGCCCTTGCCAAAAAGGTCGTAGGACATGCCCAGACGCGGGTTGATATTTTTCCAATTCGGCGTATCCTTCACCGCTGGAAAGTCGCGTGCCGGTACGAAAATCCCCGCCGGCAGTGTCTGCGCCGGCACTGCGCCGTTCAAGCCATCGTAACGCAGCCCGAGGTTGAGGGTAGCTCTTCCCAGCGTCCACTGGTCCTGCGCAAACAAACCGAGGCTGGTCGTTTGCTCGAGAAATTCGAACGGCGTCGCCCAGATCGTGACCGATACGGGGACCCTGTTTCGAAAAGTGTAGGACCTGGCTTGGTTGATCTGGTTGAGGTCTGTGTATCGGCCGGGACGGCCAAGGTAGTAGCGCTGATACGTGAGGCCCGTCTTGAAATTATGTGACCCCGTGACGTAAGACGCGCTAAAGCGGCTGTTATATTTAGTGACAAACCGCCTGGTATAACTGCCGGACCAGACGTTGTTGTTGGCATCGGAACCGTACACAATGTTCATCGCGAGGTCCGTCACCCGGATGTCATTCGGCCCCACGTACGGCTGCCGCCGAGAGTCCTCATTTAATACAAGCGCCGATTGGCCGGCTTCAAAGACGAGTTTGTTCGTGGCTGTGTAGGTCCAACTCACGAGTGGCAAAAACTGAGGATTGTAAACATGCCACGCCCTAGATTCCGGCGCAGGCTTGACGGCGTTGATGCCGCCCACGCCAGTCAGTCCGAATGGACAACTGCAGTTATTTTGATGCGAGAACGAGCCGACAATCTTGTGCTTCGGTGATACCTGCCATGTCAAACGCAAGCTGTGGTCTTCGAAGTATTCGTTATTATGCGACACGCGGCTCAAATCGGGTTCGTAGAACAAGGTGCCTTGCGCCTTGTTAAAGTAGCTGCCCTGGATATACCGTGATGCGCCCCACCATCGATGGGCCATAAAGAACCACAGCTTGTCCTTTTTGATCGGGCCCCCGAGCGCTCCGCCATAGTCGTAGGATCTCCGGATCGAAATGTCATTCTTCAGGCCGCGCGCGCGCAACGCGTCGGTCAGGTTACCCATTTGCAGACTGGGCCCGGTATAGGCGGCGCTCAAGCTCCCCGAAAATCGGTTGCCTCCATCTTTGGAAACGATGTTCACCTGGACGCCGCCCGTCATCGCCTCCGCCGACGTCCCGCCGGTTTCGACGACGACTTCTTGAAAGGCTTGAGAGTTGAAGCTGACGACGCCCAGCGCCTGCTGGTTTTGATTCAAGCCCTCCACGTTTGTGCTGAGATCTTGTGGCCGCTGCCCGTGAACTCCGAACTGACCACCTTCACCCTGATTGCCACCGACATCTTGGAAGGTCGCATTGGGGTAGGTAGCTCCCGGAATGATCGAGGCATATTGCCCGATGCGCTTGGTGGTGGGAATCGCATCCAACGTCTCGCGCGCGATTGTCGTTTGTTGCCGGACATTCTGGATATCGACAACGGGCGCCTGCTCCAAGACGGTCACCGTATCCTCAACCGACCCGACCTTCATCTCCGCGTTGATCGTGGCCGTGAACGACGTCCTCAACTCGATGCCTTCCCGCTTGAAGATGCTAAAACCGCGTAGCGTGAACGTGACGGTGTAGGTACCTGGCCGCAGATCAACGATTCGGTAAAGTCCCCGTTCGTCGGTGACAACGGAGCGGACTTTCTCGATAAGAGCTGGACTCGCCGCTTCCACCGTGA
>QHXA01000314.1 GCA_003222755.1 Acidobacteriota bacterium | reverse complement strand
GCGCGCCAACGTCCTATATAAGACCCCATCGACGGGCCGGTGCATCTCCTCAGGCGGCGTCGATGAAAGGTAGGGTCGAAGGGCTACCGCGAGGCCCACTCCGACGATGAACAAGAAAAAGGGAAAGATAAGGTCCGTCGGCGTGATGTGATCCCATTGAGCATGCAGCAACGGCGGATACGTGTGTGTGAAGTCGCCCGAGTCGTTGACGATGATCATCGCGAAGATCGTGAGGCCTCGAAATACGTCGAGAGACGTTAATCGCGTTTCCAGGGCCATTGAAGTCGTCGCAGAAGTTCGCTCCGCAAGAACGACAGCATCCGTCAATGAGATCCTCCCATATGAGCACGCTCCTTTTTTGGATTCGATCGGGAATCTTACTGCAGAGATTCGGCAATCAGCCACGCCGGGGCGACCTTTTTTCGAGCGGAAGATACAAGACCGTCGGACTCATCAACGCTTATCTTAACTGACATCCTCTTTTAACTTGCTAGCTCTGTTCATTTGGATTTTCCCGGGGACCGGGCCGGTACCCGAATAGCCGGTGCGCTCTAATAGCTTCTACAACTGGCACGGGCACCATGTTTTCCCACACGGAGTTTCCCGATTGCAGCCGCGCGAGTACATCACGCGAGCGGATCGGAAGGAAATCGGGATTGTAGTTTTCGATGTCTTGAATGGAACGGTTCTCGCGCAAGTGTGCGTAAAGGTGCCACAGATGCGGCGCGATTGGAAAATTTGCTGCCGTTGAGATGTGGCCCGTCTGCAGGTTGAGACTTGGATACACATACAGTCGCGCATGATTTTTGAAGAGCTGGCCCAGCCCGCCGAGCAGCCCGCCTTCGTTCGCGTTGTAAAAGCTTTCGTCGAAGATTTCCGCAAGTTTCGACGCGCCCATCGCCAGCCCGAGAGGACGATTCGTGTAGCGCGAGAGATACGCGGCCAATCGATGGTAACGGCGGAAATTCGAGATCAGTACGGTTCTGCCCAAAGCTCTCAGCGTGTCGGCGCGGTGTAGAAAGTCTTCGTGCGTAATCGCGTCTTGCGCTGCGAGATGACGCAGAGTCATTTCCGCGAGCACCACGGGACTTTCACCTTCCAACTCGGGTTCGCGGAGGAATTGTTCGTGAGCGCGCTCCACTACATCGAGTGATGCTTTGGTAACCGGACGGAAACTGCCCCGCTGGATCAGCACCGGTTTTCTGTATAGCAACTCGGCCCACTGCACGGCGCCTCCTGCAGCGGTGAACATAGCGGCTTCGGTTAGATCCTGCCGGACGAGTTCCAAGGCCATCAAGCGATTGTCCACCGCCGCGAATCCCGGTCCGGCAAAATGAATCATGTCCACCTCGATGCGTTCCCAGGTGAGATTGTCCAACAGCGACCGGATGAGTTTGTCGGGTTGCCGATGATAATAAAAAGCACCGTGAATCAAATTGACGCCGATCGTGCCGAGCGCCTCTTGCTGCCAAACGTTTTGTTTGTCCAGTAGCCGGACGTGAATGATGATCTCGGACGGATCTTCGTGAAGCTGTGATTGGAAGCGGATGCCTAACCAGCCATGACCTTCCTCCTGGCGGCTGAAGCTGCGCGTGGCAACTGTGTTCGCGAAAGCGAAAAATATGCATTTGTCTCCACGCGTTTTGTCGAGTCGTTGAAGAAGCAGATCGAACTCGTATTGCAGCATCGACTGAAGGCGTTGACGACTGACGTAACGCTCACTCGGGCCGTAAATTGCATCGCTAACGGCCATGTCGTAAGCGGAAATGGTCTTCGCCACCGTACCTGCGGCGCCTCCCGCTCGGAAAAACCAACGCGCGACCTCCTGGCCTGCACCGATTTCGGCGAATGTGCCGTACTTGGTTCCGTCGATGTTTATCCGCAGCGCTTTCTGCGATGTGCTTAGTGTGTCTCCATTCATGAGTACGCGCCGCCATGTTATTCGCCGATGCTTGCCTTTGACAAAAGGTTTTGCCAAGCAATCGGGAACGGCGAAGGATTTACTGGAGGACGTCGCTTTGTGAGACTGAAGCCGGCTGGTATTCGTAAACGCGTTGAACCTTCGCCACGTATTCCAATGCGCATTGCTCCGAAGCCGGATTGTCGGCGAGAAAGCCGTTATACCTCCGATCGTCATTCCAATCACTTCCGAGAAGGCGACCTACCGGGAATGATCGATTATTTCGGGTAAGGTGGCTTCGGAAACGTGACGATTACTTTAGAATTCGAGCGCGGCACCCCCAGCGTGTTTGTTTTCGCGCTGCGGTACTTAGTTTTCTGAGGGGCGTTGGACAGAAACGAGGACAATCGTTTCTATCGGAGCGTTTTGTAGCTCGAGCTTCAGTCCAAGCTCTTCGAAAATATCGAACACGGTCGGGGTCGATGGATCGGCGAAGGCCAACTGCTCTGCGGTCGGTGGACGCCCATCAGGTGTGAGTTGTACGGGACGTAGCGGTCTCCACCCCGACGTTTGGATGTTATACAGTCCCGTCAAACCCGTCCTGTCGATCACGGGGTGATCCGTCCAGTTCTCGACAAATCCTGCCAGATCCACGATGTTCACGCCATCTCCATGCAGGCCGCGGCCTTGACCGCCATTGAATCGATGGCAGGGCATCCCTTCTGCAGTAGTGGTGAGGTTGTCTCTGCAGTCTTTTTCCTGCACAACCGACCTCCTCAACTTCGGTCCGTTTTTTGCCACAACTATTGCATAGACAGCCAACGCTTTCGTCTCCCGCCGGATCACCAGCCTGAATCGATCGGCCAATAGCGTCTGCAACATGCGCCGCACGATTTGCGTCTGAACAGCGCCCGTTGCGTCGGCTGGAATAGCGCCCTTCGGCGCGACGGCCTCAATATCGTACTGACCCGATCCAAGGGATCTACCAAAGTCTGGTTCGAAGGACATCCGGCTCGACTGAACTCCGAGTCCATAAGCCTCAGCGATCAGCCACCGGAGGGGAATGGCAGTTGTAGAAAACCTTCCTCCTGGGAGGTACTGCATTCGAATGCTGCGGGGATCATCGCCTTTGTTCTCTTTGATGGAAGCCACTTCGAAAGCCAAGGGCTGCGCGGACTGAGCGCGCATTTGCGGCGTGTTTATAACGCCCACGAGAAGGGGAAGCGCCAAAGTCGCTATGCTGACGGCGGCGAGCGCCGCTTTTCCGGCCGCATTGAGCCGCTCAAACACTTTCTCTCGCATGATTTCCTCGATTCGTTTCTTCAGACCAGAGCCGGTCACGCCGGAAACGCAAATCAATGACGACCCCGCATACAACCTGCATACGCCGAGAATTCCCTCCGCGTACTCCTCAGGCTTACCAGTCAAACGCACGACCTCTTCATCGCAGGCGCGCTCGCGTTCCTCCAGCAATTTCCGCTCGATCCACCACACCAATGGATGGAACCAGAACACGCTTTCCACAATCATGTGCAGGAATGCCGCGAGATTGTCGCGACGCCGCACATGACAGAGTTCGTGTAGGACAATCGCGTCCAACTGCTCTTTCGAGAGCTGCTCCATGATGCCTTCGGGAAGGATCAGAACGGATCGAAGAATTCCGACCACGCCCGGCTCGATGCACGCCGGAATTGAAACAGCCCGCAGTGGGACGTTTAGCACCAGCGGTGTTCCGGTCCGCACGATTTTCCTCACCCGGCGCCACTCACGGACCCAGACAAATGCAACAGCGGCGGCGCCACACAGCCACAGTCCAAAGAGGACCAATGGGAGGTCTTGGGTATTGGCCGGTGAGGATGAGAACGTGTTTACCGGCGTTTGCGCCGTAGGTAGAAACGGCTGGCCTATTCCATTCACCACTGACATAAGACGGGGCTTCGCCACGGGCGAAGCCGTTGACCAATGGATATGAGCGCCAATGCCGACCAGAACCGAGAAAGGAAGTAGGAATTTCAACGATGCTGCCGTCCAGATCCAATACCGCAGCGAGGCCCGCTGCTTTCTGAAACCAACCGCTAATAGCGCCACAATTCCTGCAAACAGTGTGGATTGCCACAGGTGATTGGCGACCGCTGCCAATAGGTCGACCGTCATTGTTTCTTGTCCTTTCTCGAAAGGCTCCGGAGCACTTGGTCGGCTTCTTTGATATCGTCCAGGGTGAGCTGACCTGACTGCACAAGGCGCGCCATCACCGGTCTGCCGCCGAACAAATTGAGAAGATCATCAATCAGCCGGTTCTGGGCAGCATCGCGCGACACCGCCGCCTCAAAGATGTTGGCGTTGCCGATTCGCTTCACACATCGAACCGCCTTCTTGCCCTCCATCCGATAGATCGTCGTCTGCACGGTGGTATAAGCCGGCCGGCCCTTTTCCGGAAATGCCTCGTGGATTTCGCGGATGGAAGACGCCCCGCGTTTCCACAAGGCGTCCATGATCTTCAATTCGAGCTTTGTCAGTCGTGGTGGTTTCATCGCAATTAGAACTATATGTGGAGACAATCTAACTATATCTGTCGTTGGATTGCAAGGTTTTTGTCCCGCGAACATTGCGGCCGACAGGAGGCCCCGTCGATCGTGCGGTTATTCGTATTTGATCGAGGTAATCGGATTCACTATCGGCGCGCGAACTGGGATATCGGTGGAGCACACCTGAATTTCGACCGCGAGTCCATCTGGCACAGTGACGGTAAACCGGTTATACGTCCACTTGAAAACCCTTACCCACGATTGCCA
>QHXA01000313.1 GCA_003222755.1 Acidobacteriota bacterium | reverse complement strand
TCATCGTTCTACGCGTCGTTGATAATAAGACGCAAGGCGATGAATGGTTACTTTCTCTGAACGATCGCAAAGCAACGCCTCTCCTCCACGAGCCGTTAAACGAGCTTCGCGCGCAGGTTTCTCCCGACGGAAAATGGATCGCGTATGACTCGAACGACACAGGACGGAGTGAGATCTACGTCCGGCCGTTTCCGTCCGGAGAAGGCAAGCGCCAGTTATCGCTCAATGGCGGCCTTGCTCCACGGTGGAGAAGAGACGGCAAAGAGCTGTTCTATATGACGCCCGACGGTTCCAGGATCGTGTCCGTGAAGCTCAGCGCAGCGGGATCCGTACTGAACTTCGGCACTCCAACCGAGCTCTTCGAGTCGGGATATCTCGCCGTCAATCATAGCGGTGGCTCGTTTCACCCTTACGCCGTCTCGCCCGATGGCATGCGGTTTCTCATTCCGCGCCCAGACTCCACGCTTGCAGGTGAGGCCGCAGCGGCACCCATCACCGTCGTCTTCAATTGGTTTGCCACGTTGAAGCCATGACTACTTACCGCGTTACTTCCGCTTCAACACGTCCGCTCCCGCGTAAACCGCTTCGTCGCCGAGTTCTTCGCTAATCCGGAGCAACTGGTTGTACTTCGCGACGCGATCGGTTCTGGACATCGATCCCGTTTTGATTTGGCCTGCATTTGTTGCGACGGCAAGGTCTGCGATGAAAGTGTCCTCGCTTTCTCCGGATCGGTGTGAAATCACAATTCCGTATGACGCTTTTCGCGCCATGTTGATCGCGTCGAGCGTCTGAGTGAGTGTGCCGATTTGGTTGACCTTGATTAAGATCGCGTTGCCCACGCCCATGCCCATGCCGCGCGCGAGACGTTCCGTATTGGTGACGAAGAGGTCATCTCCGACCAGCTGAACCTTCTGGCCGAGTTCGCGAGTAAGCGCTTGCCAACCATCCCAATCGTCCTCGGCCAAACCGTCTTCGATCGAGACGATCGGATACTTCTTCGTCCATTCCGCATACAGGTTCACCATCTCGTCAGCAGTTTTCGCTGACTTGTCCGACTTCTTGAAAATGTATTTGCCCTTCTTGTCGTAAAACTCGCTTGAAGCGGCGTCCAAGGCGAGTGAGATCTCGTCGCCGGGCTTATAACCGGCTGCTTCGATCGCTTTCAAGATCAGCTCGATCGCTTCTTGATTCGATTTCAGGTTCGGCGCGAAGCCGCCCTCATCGCCCACGGCCGTCGCATGGCCGTTGTCGTGCAGGATTTTTTTCAGATTGTGAAATACTTCGGCGCCCATACGTACAGCTTCGGGCAGGTTCGGTGCGCCAACAGGCACGATCATGAATTCCTGCAGGTCAACATTGTTATCAGCGTGCGCGCCGCCATTCACAATGTTCATCATCGGAACCGGCAACACGCTCGCTTTCACGCCTCCGATATACCGGTAGAGCGGCAGTTGGTGCGATTCGGCAGCGGCGCGCGCGACAGCCATCGATACGCCGAGCATGGCGTTTGCGCCGAGCTTGGATTTGTTCTTGGTGCCGTCCATGGAAATCATCAGCTGATCGATGTGGGATTGCAGCGTGGCGTCTTGCCCGATGAGTTCCGGAGCAATTACAGCGTTGACGTTGGTGACGGCCTTGAGCACGCCTTTGCCTAAATAGCGTTTCTTGTCTCCATCGCGCAACTCGAGCGCCTCGTGTTCACCCGTGGAGGCTCCCGAAGGTACGATCGAGCGGCCGCGCACACCGCCCTCCAACATACAGTCGACTTCCACCGTCGGATTCCCTCGCGAATCCAACACCTCTCTCGCCTTGATCTTTTCGATTCGCATATTCAGCCCATCAAAATAACGCGCGCCGGCGCGCCGTCGGCCCCCTGCAGGTTCAGCGGTAGCGCGAACAATGTGTATTCACCGGCGGGAACAGCGCTGAGGTTTAATCCTTCGATAATAGGAATGTTCTTCTTGAGGAGAACGAAATGGGACGGATGCGATTCCGATTTGAACTTGTCGATGGAGAGGTAATCGATTCCAACAAGCCGCACGCCTTGCTGCACAACGAACTCGGCTCCCTCAGGATCGAGATAAACAAATTCCTCGTAAAATTTTCCATCCTGCCAGTGGTGGGAATTCTCTGTCTTGAAGAGAACCCGCTCCACTCCGCTCCAGTTAAGCCGCTCGAGCTGCGCTCGGCCGAGAGAGGGGGCACCGGAAATTTCAAACACGGTGACTTTTCCAGTAAGTGTTTCGAGGGAAAACTCCTCGAGCCGCTTGCCCGTATCGATCATGTGAAAGGGAGCATCAATGTGCGTGCCCGTGTGTGAGCCCATCTCGATGGACGTCAATCGCACGGTATGAGTCTTGTCGCGCGACGGATGTGACTTTGCCGTCAAACGCACCGGAGGATCGCCCGGCCAAACGGGCATGGAATTGGAGATCGGGACAGTCACATCGTAAATCATCGGGTGATCCTACTGGCGCACGCCGGAGGCGTGTCAGGAAATTATCCGGGGTTAAGCGAGCGGGAGCGAGCGCAACCCCCGGTTGTCGGAAACCACAAACAGCCGCGTTGTCGGCGTATTCCAGGGGTACGCAAAAAACGCGTACCCCTGGCTAATTTCCTAGCACCGCTCCGCGGTGCGTTGGCGATCTCTACAGTTCCAGCTTTCCGTTATAGACCATGTCTTTCAAGTTGAATTTTTTCTTTGCCTCAATCTGACCAAGCCTGAGGACAACCTCGACTTCTTTGTCGTCGGAAGCGATCGGCTGGCTCTTGGGAAACGTATAGATGACGTCAACAGTTTGCGTGCGACGCTGGACATCCATGTTCTTGGCGGCGACCGGCGGCTTCTTGCCCGCGCGTATCGTCGACTTGTCCACCAGGACGGGCGTCTGAATCGCACGCGCCATACCTGCGGGCAGACCGCTGACGACGATGACATAATTGTCCTGATCGTTGCTGATCAATTGCGCCACTTCTGGAGGAACTGCCGCTGGAGCCGGCCCGACGCGGCTTCTCACCAACGCCTTTCGCAAAGGCAGAGCGCTGCGCCAGGAAATGTTCAGAGTCAGCAATGCTTCACTGGCGCCACCGCCTCCAAACCCGCCGCCACCGCCTCCTCGGCGTCCTCTTCTGCCGCCGCCTCCGCCCGTCTCCGTATCCGTACTGCTATCGGACTCCACGGCCGACCGCTGGCCACGGCCGAGCGCTGCCAATGGCGCGCTAACCGTGATGTCTTTTGCCCAAGGAGAGTCGGTTATGAGTTTCTTGACCTCTTCGTCGGTCCACTGCATGTATTCCTTCTTGGTCCAGAAATCTTCGGCGAGCGCGATGCCGGCGACAAGCAGCGCGGCGAGGCATAAGAAAATCATTCGTTTCATAGTGGTCCTCTTTAATAGCCCAAAATGGCACAAGATCCACAAAATTATTTGTAGCTATTTCCGTGTCCACATGTTCAGATGTCATTCGCCCCGCCCAACAACCCCACGATAACAATCCATGTCTCAACTACCAGCGGTAATTCAGCGTGAGAAACCGCGTGCGACTGGCGACGACTCTTCGCCCGTCGTCCGCATGCAGAAAATGATTTTTGAACAGGCGGCTGCCGCGGACGCCAGCGACATCCACATCGAGCCAACTCAGGCGGCCACGCGAGTGCGTTATCGAGTTCACGGCATGCTGAACGAGCAGCTCGAGATTCCACGGTGGATGCACGAGAACGTGGTCGTGCGCATCAAAGTCCTCGCAAAGCTCGATATCAGCGAACGCCGGATTCCACAGGATGGTCATATCGCCGCCGAGGACTCGAATGGCCTGGACGTTCGCGTCTCTGTGCTGCCCACGCGATGGGGCGAGAAAATTGTGATTCGCATGTTGCGGCGGGGCCGATCGCTCATGACTCTGGGGCAGCTGGGATTTCAGCCCAGTATCGAAGAGCGCCTGCACGGTTTGATTCGGCGGCCACAAGGAATGTTGCTGGCTGTAGGCCCGACCGGCAGTGGAAAGACGACGACGCTCTACGCTTTCGTCAATGAGATTCGGCAAGAGCCGATGAACATCGTCACGATTGAAGACCCCATTGAATATGAGGTTGCTGGTGTCAGCCAGGTGCCGCCTTACGTTTTCCAAAGCGCTTCGCTCCATCCTGCGGCAGGATCCGGATGTCATTCTCGTCGGCGAAATTCGTGATACGGATACTGCCATTACCGCTTTTCACGCTGCGATGACCGGGCATCTTGTCATGTCCACGGTGCACGCGACCGATGCCATTTCCGCACTGCTAAGGCTCACAGAGCTCGGGGTAAACCGGGCCGTTCTGGCGTCCGCTTTAATCGGCATTGTCGGGCAAGGGCTGGTCCGTCTGAATTGTCCGGCCTGTGCGGAGCCGGATTTTCCACGGCCGATTTACCTGCAGCATCTTTCAATCCAGGAAAGCCGCCAATCGCAGCTGCGGCAAAGCAGAGGGTGCAGCCATTGCAACTCGAGCGGGAGCCGTGGCCGCGTTGGATTATACGAGTTGATGGAAGTTAATAGCCGATTGCGCAACAGTATCCGCACAGGCAGCGAATTCGAAATCCGCGAAGCTGCTGACAAGGCCGGGCTCGTTTCCATGACGCGCCAGGCAGTCGATCTCGCGCTGGCAGGCGAGCTTTCGGTTCGCGAAGCTTACCGTACCTGCTATTTCGGAGGTGAGTGATGGGGGCCGATTACTATGAATTGCTCCGGATCACGCCTGACGCCACCTTCGACGAAGTGCATAAGGCATACCGCGCGCTCGCCATGCAGTATCACCCGGATCGGAATTCCGCGCCTGGAACGGGTTCCGCAATGGCCGCGATCAACGAGGCTTATGCGGTGCTGAATGATCCGGTCCGCCGCCGGGAGTACGATGAAGAGTGCCTGAAGACGGAACGATTTGATGTCGCTGGTCCGGTCCTACGCGCAGCATACGAGACACTGCTCAAACAGGGCTGGATCGTGACGGACAGCACCGACTCGACTGTTGTGCTCGAGCAGGGTTTCCGTGTTGTTCGAGTGAGTTTTGTCGCGCGATTAGACAATAGGTTCCTGAAAAAAATTGGCAGACAGTTCGCCGGTTTCTCGGTCGTGATGGCGGTCGAGCTCGAAACGCCATTCAATTTGTCGTTGACGACGGCGGTCGTCGACTTGATGCGTTCCCGGCATTATGGCGCACCATTTCCGGATGAGATCTACCGATCCCTGTTTGCTCCATTTGTTGGGTAATGCGTTTGCGCACACCTCCGGCGTGCGCATCCCTGCAACAAAGACACAAAGGTGCTAAGGCTGATATCATTTCCGGCATGCGCTTGCAGGCATGGCTTTTCCTGCTGATCGGTTTCGCGATCGGCTTTGGCACCATTTATACATGGACCAAACAACGGGCGCCGGATGTGGTTCGTGCGACGCCATTGCCGGTTGATCCGAATGTTCCCACCGATCTCTCTGCCGCAGGCCGATCTTCTTCATCCGGCCCTGCCGCTCCTCCCGTGGATATGGCGCGCGTTCAGGAGCTGACTAAAAAGATCAAGCAGAACCCGCGGGACTTCGATTCCGTCGTGGAACTCGCGAATCTGAACTTCGACCAGAAGAACTACACGGATGCGATCAACCTCTACAAAAAGGCGTTGGAAATCCGGCCTGACGCTCTGAACGTGCACACGGATATGGGCACGGCGATGTTCTACCAAAACCGTTTCGATGATGCGATCGCGGAATTCCAGCAGATTTTGAAAGCCGATCCGAACAATGCACAGGCGTTATTCAATCTCGGCGTGACGATGCTACACGGAAAGAACGATCCTAAACGCGCGATCGAGTATTGGGAAAGAATGGTCGAAACCAACCCGGATCACCCACAAGCGGCATTTGTGAAAGAGCAGATCCAGAAACTAAAGGAGCAGTCCAAGCAGCCGTGAACAAGGAAGTCATAGGCAAGCTGCGGCGGATATTGCCGTCAGCCGCTGTCGTTGAAGATGAGACGGAGCTCCTCGTCTATGAATGCGACGGTCTGCCTCTGTTCAAAAACAGGCCCGACCTCGTTGTGTTTCCGCGCACTACCGAACAGGTTGCGCAAGTCGTCCGCCTCGCGAACGAGTACCGCATTCCGTTTCTGCCCCGTGGGGCCGGTACAGGACTGAGCGGCGGCGCGCTCGCTGTTGAGGGCGGGATCGTGATTGAGCTTCAACGGATGAACCGCATTCTCTCCATCGACATAGAGAATCGGATTGCGGTGGTCCAGCCCGGTGTTGTGAACCTCCATATTTCACAGGCTGCTGCGCCATATGGGCTATATTACGCGCCGGACCCATCGAGCCAGATGTCGTGCAGCATTGGCGGAAACGTTGCAGAAAACTCCGGTGGGCCACATTGCCTGAAATATGGAATGACGACGAATCACATCCTTGCGATCGAAATGGTCACGGCGAGGGGCGAAATCATTCGGCTAGGTAATCCCGCCGGGGAGCCAATCGGGCTGGATCTGGTCGGCGTGATCGTGGGATCGGAAGGAACATTTGGAATCGTTACAGAAATCACCGTGAGATTGCTGCCGAAACCACAGGCCGTGAAGACCCTGCTGGCTGCCTTTCACTCGGTTGAGGAGTGCAGCCAGACGGTTTCCGATGTCATCGCCGCAGGCATTGTTCCTTCGGCACTCGAATTCGTCGATGCGAAGACGATCGAAGCAGTTGAGGCTTCAGTCTATAAGGCCGGTTACCCGCTCGATGCGGTTGCGGCACTGTTGATCGAAGTCGATGGGTTTCGTGAAGGGCTCGAAGAAACCTCCAACGCGATTGTCGAGATTTGCCGGCGCAATCGCGCTTATGACGTTCGTGTTGCCAAAGACGATGAAGAGCGCGCGAAGCTGTGGCTCGGCCGCAAAGGCGCGTTCGGGGCGATGGGGCGTCTTGCTCCAGACATGATCACGATGGATGCTGTTATCCCGCGGACGCGCCTGCCGGAGGTTCTCGTGGCGATCGATCGAATGTCGGAGCGTTACGGCCTCGGCGTGGCAAACGTATTCCATGCCGGCGATGGGAACTTGCATCCTTTGATTCTTTTCGATAGCCGCTATCAGGACCAGGTCGAGAAGATCTTTGGAATGAGCGAAGAGATCATGAAGCTTTGCGTCGACGTCGGCGGATCGCTGAGCGGCGAACATGGCATTGGATACGAGAAGAAAGACTTCATGGATCTGGTATTCACGGAAGCCGATCTCAACACAATGATGCGCGTAAAGCAGGTCTTCAATCCTGATGGTCTTCTAAATCCCGCCAAAATATTTCCCAGCCGGCGCGGCTGCACGGAAATCGGAAAGCACACCACAACGAGTACCGCCGAAATCGGAAAGAAAGTTGAAGCGATTTTGCTCGGCTCGCCTCAGAAGGTTCAGCATTGACGATTGACGGAATCTCGCCTGGAAAGGCCGTGCGGCCAGGGTCCATCGAAGAACTCGGCCATCACTCCGCTTGGCGCAGGGACGCAAACATTTTTTGGTAACCCGCTTCGGCGCGCCGACTGTGTTGTCAATTTAGGTTCTCTGTCGCGAATTACAGAATACGTACCGGCGGATCTGACCATTCATGTTGAAGCCGGCATAACGCTCGAGGAACTCGAGCACACGCTGTTGCAGAACAACCAGTTTTTGCCGCTGGACCCGTGGAGTGGGCCGGCAGCGACCTTGGGCGGGATTGCAGCAGCCAATGCGCAAGGGCCGTTTCGCGCCGTGGGCACGATTCGCGATTGGATTATCGGGATGAAGGTTGTGGAAATCGACGGCCGAATTTCCAAAGCGGGCGGGCGCGTCGTCAAAAATGTCACCGGCTATGATCTGCACAAGCTCTACACGGGTTCACTGGGCACGCTGGCGATCATTGTCGAAATTAGCCTGAAGCTGCGTGCGAAATTTGTTCGGACGGCGACGGCTATCGCGCGCTTTGAAGATTTCGAGTCGGCCGCAGCCGGCATCGCTGCTATTCGCCACAGTGCGGTGCAGCCTGTGTCATGCGAATGGATTGGGCCGGAGAACGAAGTCTGGTTGAGATTCGGTGAAGATCCGCGCGCTGTGGATTGGCAACTTAGAAATCTACCGGCAGCGGAATGGAAGATTTGTGAAGGCCCGGACGAAATATCAGCGTGGGAGCTGCTTCGCCATCGCTACAACGCGTTCGGCCCGGTTGTCGTGAGGGCCATCGGACTTCCGACCGCCATGCGTGAAATAATACAGGAGTATCGGCCGGGAGCCTGGATTGCCCACGCGTTGAATGGGATTTTGCTGATGCAGATTGCTTCTGCCGAGGACATCGGCCGTATCCGCCAGAAGTATCGCGCGATTATCGAGAAGGCGCCTTTGGAAGTACGTCGCGAGATCCCAACCTTCGGGTTGAGTGGCGCCGAATACGACGTGATGAAACGAATGAAAGATGCATTCGATCCGGAAGGACGGTTGAATCCGGGACGGCATGTGGATGGGGAGCGCTGAATTTATGCGCGCCGGAGGCGTGCGAAATGCAAATGGAAGCGATAATCAAAGAACAGGCACAACGACCTCCACTGTATCTGGACTGTATCCATTGCGGCCTATGTCTTTCTTCGTGTCCGACCTATCGCGTGCTCGGCAGCGAGATGGATTCCCCGCGCGGCCGCATTTACCTGATGCGGGCTTTTGATGAAGGCAGGGCAAAGATCACGGATTCATTTGTAGAGCACATGTTCCGGTGTCTTGATTGCCGCGCGTGCGAGACGGCGTGCCCGTCCGGCGTGCATTTCGGACACATGATGGAAGAGATGCGCGGAACGATCGTTGAGGAACGGCCGGCGCCTTGGATCGCGCGGATCGTACTGAAGCACGTTTTTCCGTATCCATGGCGGTTTCACCTCGCGTCCCGGATGCTTCAGTTGTATCGAGCTTCAGGCATTCAGAGCTTCGTCAGGTCGAGCGGCTTATTGCATCGGCTCGCCCCCCGAATGGCGAGGGCGGAAGCACTGATGCCGGATATCGAATTTGAACGCGGCGTTACGCTCGACACCCATTACCGCGCGGAAGGAAGGAAGCAGGGAACCGTCGCATTTTTTACAGGGTGCGTGATGAACTCCATGATGGGCCCAATCAACAGGGCCTCTGTGCGGCTGCTCACGGCAGCGGGTTTTGACGTCATGGTGCCGGGCGAGCAAATTTGCTGTGGAGCACTGGCCAACCACGCCGGCTTGCGCGACACCGCCAAAGGAATGGCTCGGACCAACATCGCGGCGTTTCCGGTGCAGAAGCTTGATGCCATCATTATTAATGCTGCCGGCTGTGGCGCGATGTTAAAAGAATATCCTCTACTGATGGAAGGCGCCGCTGAGTTCTCGTCAAAAGTTAAAGACATCACGGAATTCCTGGCGTCCACGCGGATATTCGAGCGTCTAAAGAATCCGTTGGATCAGCGTGTCGGATACGACGATCCCTGCCACTTGATTCACGGCCAGGGTATAAAAAGCGAGCCCCGAAAGTTGCTGAAAGCGATTCCAGGCATACAGTTTGTAGAGATTGAAGGCGCCGATCAGTGCTGCGGCAGCGCCGGGATCTACAACATCACGCAGAACGAACTCTCGATGGAGATCCTGGACCGGAAAATGGAGAAAATTCAGAAAGCAGAGATTGACGTTTTGGCCACGGGGAACCCCGGATGCATTTTTCAATTCAGGTATGGCGCGAAAAAATTTGGCATGAAGCTCGAAGTTGTTCATCCGGTCGAGCTGTTGGCGCGCAGTTTAGGAGATTCTAATGAACACCACTAAAACGATCGTTCTAATGGTCGGCTTGACCGTCCTGCTCGTGTTTTTGGGCGGTGCATTCGGCGGCCGGCAAGGAATGATCTTCGCATTCATCTTCGCACTGGGCATGAATATGTTCAGCTACTGGTTCAGTGACAAAATCGTCCTGCGCATGTACAACGCGCGAGAAGCGACCGAAGCTGAAGCCCCCATGTTGTGGAGCGTTACTCATGACCTGGCATTGAAGATGAACATGCCTATGCCGAAGGTATACATCATTCCTTCAGAGGCTCCCAACGCGTTTGCCACGGGACGCAATCCGAATCACGCCGCGGTCGCTGCAACCGAAGGCATCCTGCGGCTGCTCACTCGGGAAGAGCTTGAAGGGGTGATGGCGCATGAGCTTGGTCACGTGCGCAATCGAGATATCCTCATCGGTACGATTGCAGCAGCGATCGCCGGTGCCATCAGCATGCTCGCAAATATCGCGCAATGGTCGATGATCTTTGGCGGCTTCGGCGGCCGGAGGGATGAAGACGAAGGAACGGGCGGCATGATCGCAGGGATTGCGATGATCATCATCGCGCCAATTGCCGCCGCTCTAATCCAAATGGCCATCTCGCGGTCGCGAGAATACGAAGCGGACGCTACAGGAGCTCGCATTTGTGGAAATCCGTTGTGGCTGGCCAACGCTCTTCGGAAGCTGCATGCCGGATCGCAGCGAGTACCTCTGGATGCGAATCCGGCTACGGCTCACATGTTTATCGTTAATCCGCTGCGGGGCGGCGGGCTCGTGAACCTCTTCAGCACGCATCCGCCACTCGAGGACAGAATCGCGCGGCTGGAGAGCATGGTGTACGGACGAGCGGTTCGGTAGAAAGTCGGATGAGAAATGAAAAAATGAAAATTGATAGTTGATTCATTCAATCGAAAGAAAACATTTCGAAATTGGACGAATCCTGCATCTCAAATCCGAAATCCGAAATCTCGGATTGAACCGGGCACCTGAGACAGTCCAATTTCAGACCTCCTGAGCTCCCGGAATTCAGACTGAACCGTGGCGAGCGAAGTCCCCTCCTTGGAAAAGGAGGGGACGCCGCCATCAAGAAAATGTCCCGAAGGCACCTTATTCGGCGCGGACGGGCGGGCGAAGCCCGCAAGCCCGATAGGGCGCAGCCATCAAGAAATGGTTCTTTCAAGCCACAAATAATTTTCTTGATCAGCACCACCCCGTCTGCGCCTTTAGTTGAGGCTGCGCGCTATCGCGCTTGCGCTTCGCGCAAAGGAGGCTTCGCGACATTTTCTTGATGGCGCAGCCACCCCTCCTCGGCTGAGGAGGGGACTTCGCTGGCTCATTCTGATTTCCTCGTTTGCTACAAATAGTCTGACCAGGTCAGGATGTCTGAATTTGATATTTCGGATTTCGGATTTGAAATGCAGGACTCGTCCAATTTTAAAATCTCCCATTTGCTAACACCTCAGTACAGCGACGGTTCCCCTTCCGGCCGAGTCTTCCAGCGCCGATGAATCCACAGCCAGTGGTCGGGACACTTCCGAACGTAGCTTTCCAAAATCTTGTTAAAAACTTTCGTGTTCTCCAAAACATCTTGGTCGAGATTACCGGTATTGATCAATTCAACCGGGGGATCCAGGCGAAGCCGATGTTTTCGCAGCTTCTCATCCCAGATCAGAAACCCGGGCACAACGGCCGCTCCAGTCCTGAGAGCGAGCAGCGCGATCGATGGCGTCGTTGCGGCGGGAACTCCGAAGAATTCGGCGAAAACCCCCTCGCTTCGCGTCGTGTTCTGATCGAAGAGAATTCCAACGGCTTCATTTCGCCGGAGCGCCTTTAGGATGTCGCGCGCTGCACTGCGACGCTGGACTGGAACATTGCCGCTGAGCGTGCGGTACTCCGAAATCAGGCGTTCGACGTGCGGATTATCTATGGGCCGAACGACAAATTTCAGTGGGAATCCGTAGATTGCATGTGCAAAGGAACTCAATTCCCAGGCGCCGAAGTGCGCCGTCATGAAGATTACGCCACGACCACGACGCAAACCTTCGAGATAATTCTCGAGTCCATCGTGAACGACGAAGCGCCAAATGTTCCGTTTATTCAATTCCCGGAAGTGCGTGAACTCGACGAGCAGGCGCCCGAGGTTTTGAAAACTTCCTCGTAGAATTCGTTCTCTTTCGTTGTCGCGCAACTCCGGAAATGCGATCCGAAGATTTCGCATGCCCGCGCGCCGCTGCCGGCCTGCGAGATGGAAACCAAGCCAAGCCAGGATTTTGGCGGCTCGGTGTGCGATGTTGCGTGGCATCACGCCAAAGGTCCGGATAACCAACAGTGCGACAGTGTATTCGGCGACTCCTTTAATGCCTCCGCGCATCCGTGATATTTTTGCATATTTCCCATGAAGCCTACGCTGCGTCCCTACGTCGACCACATCATCATCGCGATTTTAGCGCTCGCCTCTTATGTGTTCTTCTTCCATGACCTTGGCCGTGTGGGGCTGATTGGTCCAGATGAACCGCGCTACGCTGCAATTGCGCGGGAGATGCTGTTGACGGGGGACTACATTACTCCGCGCTTGTACGGCACTCCGTGGTTTGAAAAACCGGCGTTGATGTATTGGATCGCAGCTGTGGGATACAAAATTTTCGGACTAAACGAAGCGGGAGCCCGATTTCCGTCCGCGGTAGGCGCCACTCTATGCGTATTCCTCGTCTACTGGTGTGGCCGCAGGATTTGGAATCGGGCAAGCGGCTTCATCGCCGGTCTGATTCTGGCGACATCCATCGGCTGCTTCGCTTTCGCGCGCGCTGCATCGATGGACATGCTGCTCACGGCGTGTCTCACGATGGCGCTCGTCTGGTTTCTGGCCGCATTGAATGACTCAACGCCGAGACGGCGCAGATGGTTCTACGGGTTCTATGCCGCGCTTGGTCTGGGTGTCCTTGCGAAAGGCCCAATAGCGCTGCTGTTACCGGCTGCCTCGCTTGCTCTTTTTCTCCTGGTGCGGGGCAAATGGGACGAGTGGAAAACATGGGAGCCCAAAGCAGCGTGGATCACAGTAGCGGTCGCGGCGCCGTGGTTCATATTGTGTACGCTCGTCAACGGTTGGACTTTTCTCGATGTCTTTTTCGTCACCCATAACGTCGAGCGATTCACCACTCCCATCTTTGGACATGACCGGCCGGTGTATTTTTTTCTTCCGGTCTTATTGCTTCTCACGTTTCCTTGGACATTCTTTTTGATTTCCGCGCTGCGCCGCACATTTACTAAAACCGATCATCTTCTCTTGTGCTGGGCCATCGTACCATTCGTCTTCTT
>QHXA01000312.1:5673-6830 GCA_003222755.1 Acidobacteriota bacterium | reverse complement strand
TCCTGGCCATCTGTGGGGCTCTCACTTTAGCGTTCGGTCTCGGATTCGCCGATTTTTGGGCGCGGCTGCATGGCGTCACTAAGAACGAATTTCTTCTGGGCCTCCTTTGGTGTTCGGCGTTCTTGTTCTTCACCACCGCCACCTTCCTTTCCGCCGCCAGGGAACAGTTCCGGGCGCGCGCATTGCTCGAGGTTTTGTTTGCGATTCTGTTCCTGGCTCAAATTCTCGGGCTTTGGTTTTTTAAGAGCCTCGACGCGGCGCTGTATATCAAAGCTATGGCGGGTGCGTACTTGTTGGTCGGAATCGCGGGAGTGTTCCTACAAGTGCCACGTCAATTCGTGTTCGATGGCTTTAGCAGCCGTGCCCGTGCTTTCCTCCATTTTGGTGTCATTGCATCAGGCGGAAGCGTGGCGGGTGCCTTGCTGCAGTCCTTGGGCCGACTGATCGCGAATCGTTATTTGGATATCAGTCAGGTCGGTCTCCTCGCCGCATATCAAGCAGGGTCCCTTCAGATGGCACTTTATTTTATCGGCGTCGCTTTGCATGTCTTCTTGCCTGTGGCTGCGCGAACGCCGGATCGCGCGGCGCTGTTCGCTAAGCTGACGCGGGTTTCCGTTCTCGTCATTGTCGGCGCTGGTTCGCTTTGCGCTGCAGCGCTCGCGGCTTATTTCTTAGTTCTGGGCACACGTTACCCGTTGGGTTTGACGAATCTCGTGGTTTTCGCATTGGCTTCCGGGTTTGCGACGCAACACGGCATTCTGAGTTGGTTTTTCAGTTCGGGTGGTTCACGGGGCATTGTGGCTGCAGTGATCGTCGCTCTGGTTGCGGGTGTCCTCAACGCGTTGCTCGGCTGGCTGTGGATTCCCACTTGGGGTGTACTCGGCGCGGGCGCGGCCGCAGGCGCTGCCTATTTCGGAGGAATTCTGGCTTGCTATATCCCCCGCCTCAAGCGCTATGGGTTCAGTTGAAGATATGGCTCATGTCGCGATTGTGTGCCGCAACTACCCACCGGTTTGGGGCGGAGCCGAGCGTGTGGCCGAGCAACTCGCGCGAGAGCTGGCGTGCCGTGGGCATCGCGTGACGGTTCTCACCGCCTGGCATACGGGACTTGCGCGACGCGAGAAGACCGCAGCCGGTATTGAAATCGCGCGTTTGGG
>QHXA01000312.1:0-5642 GCA_003222755.1 Acidobacteriota bacterium | reverse complement strand
CTTGTCGCTCACCCTTCATCTGCTGTGGACAATCGCAAGGTGCGGCCGCGCGTGGGATGCTCTCCATAACTTTCTCGTCTCTACGCTGAGCGTGCCGTGCACGTTATGGGCATTCTGGACGAATCGCCCGTTTTTCGTTTCGTTGGGCGGCACAGGTCCGACCAGCGATTTAAGTCAAATGTTCAGCCTCTCCTGGCAGGGAGAACGAAAATTTCGATTCATCGCGCGGCGCGCGCGATTTATCGCTTGCAGTTCTGAATCCAGGGACCAGTTGCGCGCCATTCCTATCTCTAAAGGCAACCTTCACCTGCTGCCGAATCCGGTGGACCTCAAACGGTTTTGCCCCGCGGATGCGGTGCGCCGTAAAGAATTGCGCCAAGGATTAAATCTGACCGGGCCCGTGGTCCTTTTTGTGGGGCGGCTCGTTTCAGTCAAGGGACTCGATCGATTGTGGAAGGCGTGGCCGGAGGTTCGGCAGAAATATCCAGACGCGCTACTCGTCGTCGTCGGCGATGGGCCGGAGCGGACGGCATTGAAGAAGCAATGCCCAACCGGCGCTCGTCTGGAAGGCGCCTGCGATCCGGTACCGTACTATCAAGCGGCGGAGTTATTTGTTTTACCGTCGCGATCAGAAGGGATGTCGCTGGCGTTGTTAGAAGCTATGGCTTGCGGTTTGCCGGTTGTGGCGACCGACGTGAGTGGATCTAAAGAACTCGTGACCGATGGCGAAACGGGTTGGATTGTCGAGAACACGGATGATCCCCGTCCTCTTGTTGAAGGTCTGTTCCGAGGCCTGCTGGCCGGTGTGCGCGAGGAATTAGGTCCCAAAGCGCGAGCGCAAGTCGAGACGAGCTACGGCCTAGACCAATGGATGACGACCGTATTGAAGTTGTACGGTATCGGACAGGCGTAAGCGTATGCCGTATTTCCTCATCACCATTGATACCGAAGGCGACAATCTGTGGCGATCGGATGCCGTGATCCACACGGAGAACGTGCATTTTCTTCCGCCGTTCCAACAGTTGTGTGAATCTTATGGTTTCAAACCCACCTATTTGACGGATTATCGGATGGGCTCTAATCCCGCGTTCGTCGAATTTGGCCGGAATGCTTTAAAAGCCGGCGCCGAAATCGGCATGCATTTGCATGCATGGGACACGCCGCCTTTCATTGGCCTCACGGAGAATGATTCCCGATTTCGTCCTTACTTGATCGAATATCCGCTCGATGTAATGGAACAGAAAATCACAACAGTGACGGAGCTGTTGCAAGATAGGTTCGGCACGAGGATGGCGAGTCACCGAGCTGGAAGGTGGAGCTTTGACGAGCGTTACGCCCGCATCCTGGTGGAGAAGGGCTATAAAGTGGATTGCTCCGTCACGCCGTTCATCTCCTGGCGCCGTCATTCCGGAAATCCCACGGGAAAGGGCGGATCGGATTATTCCGATTTCCCCAATAATGCCTATTTTGTCGATTTAGCAGATATTCGCCGACGGGGACATTCGCCGCTGCTGGAAGTGCCGGTCACTATATGTGCTCCACTGCCCGGTCTGGCAAGGATTGCGTTGAAGAATAGTGAGCCGTTGCGTTGGGCACACGCGGCAGTTCAGCGCATTTTTCCGGCCCGCTGGCTCCGGCCCAATGGGCAAAACGGTGAAGACATGTTGGGAATCGTCCGGGACGCCGCGCAGCGGGGAAGCGATTACGTGGAATTCATGCTGCATTCATCCGAACTGATGCCTGGAGGAAGCCCTACCTTTCCGCGTGCCGAAGACACGGAAGCCCTGTATTCGGACTTGAATGTGCTTTTCAAGGTAGCAAGCCAGCATTTCCAGGGTGCCACGCTTCAGCAGTATTACGACGTGTGTTCCGCACAAGAACGCGTGAACTAACATGAGAATCGTGAGCGTCATTTTCATGTACCACCCGTTTTATGGTGGAGCTGAAGTCCAAGCACATTTGCTCGCGCGCACATTGCAAAGCCAGGGGCATGAAGTGACGGTACTCACGATGCACTTCGGCGAAACCGCCGCAAGCGAGACGCTCGATGGGATACCAATCGTCCGTGTTCCACGTCAGGTCGTTCAACGCGGAAATTTCGCGGGAATCGTTCGCGCCATGCTCGCCGCGTTCTTGGAATTGCGTCGGCTCGGACCCGTCGACGTTGTGCACATGCACGGCGCGCCTTTTTTGCTGATACCGATTCTCGCTTACAAGAAACTATATGGCACACCCGTCGTTCTGAAGATGATATCCGGCGGCGTCACTGCTAGGTCGACCATCCTCATGACTTCGCGCCTGAGCTGGTTCAACCGGTTCAAGCGGAGGCTTCTGAAGAATGTCGACGTTTTTGTTTGTCTCAACGACGAACTGGCCGACGAAGTGAAGGGCTTGGTGCCCAACGCTCGATGCCTCCGAATCCCGAATGGAGTCGATTCCTCCTACTGGTCTTGTCCGGAATCGGCCCGCACATACAAAGCATCGATCGGCGTGGGCGAATACAAAACCGCGATTTACGTCGGCCGGCTCGTTCCGGAAAAGGGCGTCGACATGTTGTTGAAAGTCTGGAAGGCGGTCGTGGAATGCTTTCCGAAAGCAAAGCTGTTCATTGTTGGCGATGGCCCGCTGGCGAGTGAGATGCGTGACGTAGCCGCGCAGACGGGCATTGCCGGCTCCATCACATTCGCCGGAGCACGGAAGGATTTTCGGGAAATTCTTTTTGCGATGGATGCCTTCTTGTTGTTTTCACCAAATGAAGGAATGTCCAATGCCATGCTCGAGGCCATGGCGGCGGGCGTACCGATCATATGCAACGATAGTCCGGGGACTTCTGGGGTAATTCAGCACATGGTCAACGGCATCCGGATCACGCCTGGCCAGGTTTCAGAGGCAGCTGCAAGCATCTGCCGAATCTTCGAAGATCCCAATCTCGCCACCGGTCTCGCCGAACGCGCGCGAGCAAATGTGCGTTCGACTTTCGATATCTCTGTGACCGCGCGCCAATATGAGCAATTGTTCCACCAGCTAATCCGCGGAGTGGCGACACTATCATGACGCTCTCACCTGAGTTTGTGCGCGACTATCAGGCACCCTAGATCAGGCTGTTGCTTCAGTGCGCCGCATGTAAGATTCGATCGTCTGCTTTAGCCCTTCCTCGAAAGCGATGCGCGCGCGAAACCCGAAGGCATGCTCCGCTCTTGAAACGTCTAATAAGCGGCGAGATTGTCCATCGGGTTTCGTGGAATCCCAAACGATCTGTCCTTTAAAACCCGTCAATCGAGAGATGAGCGCGGCCAGTTCTTTGATGCTCATCTCACGTCCGGAACCGATATTGACAGGCGCGGTTTCGTTGTAGCGCTCAGTAGCGAGGACGATCGCTTCGGCGGCATCATCGACGTGGACAAACTCGCGAGTTGGCGCGCCGGAACCCCACAACACGACCTCGGATGCACCCGTCTTGATCGCATCAACGCATTTCTTAATGATGGCGGGAATGGCGTGCGATGTGTCCGGATCGAAGTTGTCGCCAGGACCATAGAGATTCACGGGCAGCAGGAATATTGCGTTGAAACCATACTGCTGCCGATAGGCCTGCGCCTGCACAAGGAGCATCTTTTTGGCGAGCCCATATGGAGCGTTCGTTTCTTCTGGATAGCCGTTCCAGAGATCTTCTTCTTTGAAAGGCACTGGCGTGTATTTGGGATAGGCGCAGATCGTTCCTATTGCCACGAATTTCTCGATGCCATGTTGCCGCCCGTATTCCATCATCTGCACGCCCATCATCAGATTGTTGTAGAAAAACACTCCAGGATTTGCGCGATTCGCGCCAATGCCGCCGACCTGTCCGGCAGCGTGAATGACGATATCGGGATGTGCGTCCTGGTACAGCCTCCGGACATTTTCGTTTTGAACCAGGTCGTACTGTTTCTTTCTCGGAACGAAGATTTCGGCGGGCGACTTCAGCTTGAGCTTTTCCACGATGCGGGAGCCGAGAAAGCCGGACCCGCCGGTGACAACGATGCGCTTACCTTCCCAGTAGCTCATGGCCTTGCTTTCGCAACAATGGGCGCGATTGACCTTGGGGACTCGGCTTCCAGATCCGCGTCCACCATCAAACGTACGAGATCTTGAAATCTTACTTTCGGTTGCCACCCAAGTTTTTGGCGGGCTTTGGAAGCATCGCCCAAAAGAAGGTCGACTTCCGTGGGTCTGTAATAGCGTGCATCGACATCGACATACTTATGCCAATCCAGATCGACATAGCCAAAAGCTTCGTCGAGGAACTCTCGGACTGAATGTGTTTCGCCGGTTGCGATGACATAGTCGTCTGGTTCGGGTTGCTGGAGCATCCGCCATATCGCTTCCACATAATCGCCGGCATAGCCCCAGTCGCGTTTCGCGTCGAGATTTCCTAAAAATAGTTTGTCCTGGAGCTCAAGTTTGATGCGCGCCACAGCTTTCGTGATCTTCCGGCTGACAAAGGTCTCGCCGCGCCGCGGGGATTCATGGTTGAACAGGATGCCATTGCACGCGAACAGGCCATAGCCTTGGCGATAATTCACCGTCATCCAATGAGCGTACAGCTTAGCTGCAGCATAAGGACTGCGCGGCTGAAACGGCGTGTTCTCGTTTTGCGGGCTTTCCGCATTACCGTACATCTCGCTGCTGGAGGCTTGGTAGAACTTGGTTTGCACACCCGTTTCTCGAATCGCTTCGAGCAGCCGCACTGTTCCAAGCGCGGTGATCTCGCCCGTGTATTCCGGTACGTCGAAGCTCACCCGGACATGACTCTGCGCGCCGAGGTTGTAGATTTCATCAGGAGCGATGGTGCGGATGATCTTATTTAACGAGCTGGCATCGTTGAGATCGCCATAGACCAACCGCATTTTCGGGTTCGGATCATGCGGATCCTGGTAGATGTGATCAATGCGTCCCGTGTTGAATGAACTGGAACGCCGAATAATTCCGAATACCGTATACCCCTTCGATAATAGCAACTCTGTCAGGTAGGAGCCGTCTTGACCAGTAATACCTGTGATTAACGCCTTCTTCATCGCAGGGCAGAGTAGCACGATTGACAGGTCATTGTTCACTCTGAACGAGGTATTCCGATTCAGGGACGGGTGCGGCGAAAGGCTCTCCACGAAAATACCGAACCACTTCGTCTGCCGCTTGCAATTCCATTTGCAGCCGGCAGTCACGCGTGCACGAAGCCATGTGGCACGACAATAAGCAGTTTTCCAATTTCGTGAGCTCGCCGCCGTATGGTTCTTGCTCGAAAACATCAACGGCCGCTGCGAAGGTGGGCCGTGTGCGGAGGGCTGCCGCGAGGGCGATCTCGTCAATAATGCCGCCGCGCGCCGTATTGATGAGGATTGCGTCGGGCTTCATGAATTCGAGTTCGCGCGGCCCGATCATGTTTCGAGTATGGCGCGTGAGCGGAACATGCAGCGTGATGACGTCTGCCTCACGGTAGATTGTTTCCTTGTCCGTCCAAATGCATCCGGTTTGCAAGGCAAATTGATCATCTGTGATCAGGTCATTGGCCAGAATACGTACTGGATTAAACGCCTGCACATGTCTGATCACCAAACGCCCGACTCGCCCGACGCCCACCACGCCAACCGTCAGTCCACTGAGAC
>QHXA01000311.1:3900-9471 GCA_003222755.1 Acidobacteriota bacterium | reverse complement strand
CGAGCAGTCCGGCTTGCGAAGGACTGCCCGTCGGGGGAACATTGGTTAATCCGGCTTTTTCAAGATTCGCCTTGATGTTCGGCGGTGTGTCGCCGTTCGGGATCTGCCATGCGATGGTGCCTTTGTTCATGTCATACGCCGTGATGCGTCCATACGGCGGTTTGAGCAGACGCAGGCCATTCGGAAGCTGAGGCGCCGTGCCGCCCATGGTGTAATCGGCATCGCAACAGGCGCTGTCGGGTGTTTGAGTCGGAGTCGCGTTCGGGTTCAAAAGAACCGTCCCGGGATTCGTCGCCGAACCGACAAACACATAGCCCAACTCCGGATCTCCGACGCCTCCCGGCCAATTGGCGCCGCCACCTAAACCGGGAACTTGGACCAGGCCTTTGGACCCGCTGCCTGCGGCCGGGGGTGGAGTGAAGATAGGTCCCCATTTATAACCTTCGAGCACCTGCAGCGCCTGCTGCTTCAGCGCCGGCGTAAAGTCGATCAGATTATCCGCGCTGACGCCCTGCCAATCGAACGCGGGAGGCTTTGTCGGAAACGGCTGCGTGGCGGCGGTCCACTCGCCTTTGGCGTCAGTCTGGGCAACCGGTCGTTCCTCGATCGGCCAGATGGGCTTACCCGTCACGCGATCGAACGCATACGCGAAGGCTTGCTTCGACAGCTGAAACACGCCTTTAACAGGCCGGCCATCCACTGTGACATCGAGCAGGATCGGATTCGGCGGCATGTCGTAATCCCAAATGTCGTGGTGAACCAATTGGTTGTACCAAATCATCTTACCGGTGCGGATGTCTACCGCTACGAGGCAATCCGAGTAGAGGTTGTTTCCGGGACGATGGCCACCATATACGTCGTTCGTCGCAGATTCGATGTTCAGGTATACATAGCCGAGTTCTTCATCGACGGAAAAGGGTCCCCACACACCAGCGTTTCCGGTGGTTTCATTCGAACCATTCAGCCATGTCTCGGAACCGGGCTCACCTTTGCGTGGGATCGTGTGGAAGACCCACTTCTTCTTGCCGGTGCGGACATCAAACGCCATGACGTCGCCTTTCACATTCGTCTTGTTCACGCGACCGCCGGGCGTGAGCGCGGGCCCAATGATGACCGTGTCATGCGAGACCACAACGGGTGAGCTGTTGCCGATCTTCCCGATTGGGGTCCCCTTGTAGTCGTAGTCCAGTTCCTGGAACAAATCGACGATTCCGTCTTTTCCGAACCCAGGAACGGGCACGCCGGTTTTGGCGTTCAGCGCGACCAACTGGAAGCCAGGCGTGGCGTACAGGATCCGCTCATCGCCCCGTCCGTCCGTCCAGTAGGACACACCGCGATGGATCTTGCGCGGAGCCCGCTCGAATCGCTCGCCTTCATTGGGACGGTAGATCCAAAGCGTCTCGCCGGTGGCTGCATCGGCGGCGATAGCGAACCGGCGCTGGTCCATCGTGAAGTAAAGAACACCGTTGACCATGATCGGCGTCGTCTCGGTGCCGGCCTGCGGGTTTGGAACAAGGCTGTCCGACTTCCATACCCACGCCACTTTCAGGTCTTTAATGTTGTCGCGATTGATTTGATCCAGCGTCGAATAGTGCGTGCTGCCGTTTTCGGCGCCATAGACGCGCCACTCTCCGTTCTTCGTGCCTTGCTGTGCGATAGTTGAATGAATTACAAAGACAGAGGCGATTAGAAGCCCCAGAAAGACGAGCCGAAGCAGTCGGGTCATCGTTGTTCCTCCAATTGGATTGCGACCCTCTTTATACCCTATTTCGGACGCAGTCAATTTGAAAGAATTCGTGGTCCGCGTTCGCAACGCGGAGCGGTGCAAGGAAATTAGCCGGGGGTTAAGTGAGCGCGAGCGAGCGCACCCCCCGGTTCTCAACCCAAAGACAGCCGCACCCTGGCAAGGGTGCGAGGATTTCCCCGCACCCTGACAAGGGTGCGTATTTCGTCGAGATGATTATTCCGGGAGTACGCGCCTAAAAAACGTGCGCGTACTCCCGGCTAATTTACTTGCACGCCTCCGGCGTACGCTTTACCCCTTATAATTTATTCACCATGACGATATCCAAGCGGATGCAAAGCATCCTTTTCTTAATCCTGTTCATCGCCGCAGTGTCCCTTGCTGCGGCTCCCGCACAAGTACCACCTTCGCTTTCGGACCGAATCCCTGCCGAACGCGAGATCACCATCGGCCAACTGCCGAATGGAGTTCGCTATTATGTGCGCGCCAACAAGAAGCCCGAGAAGCGGGCGGAACTTCGGCTGGCGGTAAACGCAGGCTCCGTCCTCGAAGATGACGATCAGCAAGGGCTCGCCCATTTTGTCGAGCACATGGCCTTCAACGGCACCGAACATTTTCCAAAGAACGAAATCGTGAAGTTCATCGAATCGCTCGGTATGCGCTTCGGCGCCGACCTGAACGCGTACACCAGCTTCGATGAAACCGTGTACATGCTCCAGGTTCCAACGGACAAGCCCGAAGTCATGGACAAAGCGCTCCTGGTCCTCGAAGACTGGGCGCATAACGTCTCATTCGACCCGCAGGAGATTGATAAAGAGCGCGGCGTCGTCATGGAAGAATGGCGTTTGAGGCGCGGGGCCGGCGCGCGTACGACGGATAAGCTATTTCCGATTCTGCTGAAGGGCTCGCGCTATGCCGACCGGATCCCAATTGGCAAGCCGGAAATTATCCGGAACTTCAAACCCGAAACGCTGAAGAAGTTTTACAAAGACTGGTACCGGCCGGACCTGATGGCCGTCGTCGCCGTTGGTGACTTCGATAAAGCGGCCGTCGAGAACCTCATCAAAGCGCATTTCGGCTCAATCCCTGCTGCAACCTCACCACGGCCGCGCCCGGCGTATGACGTGCCGGATCATGACGGCTCGGTGTACGCGATTACAACAGACAGTGAACTGACGACCACCTCCGTCTCTATCGAAAACATCCTACCCGCCCGCAAACAAGGCACGTTCGGTGCGTACCGTCAAGACATTGTCGATAGTCTCTTCTCAAATATGTTGTCCGGACGGTTCTCCGAAATCGCACAGAAGCCCGATGCGGCTTTTCTCAGCGCCGGCGCCGGCCGCAGCGATTTCGTCGCGCGAACAAAGGACGAAGCGCAACTGAGCGCGCGTGTGAAAGAAGACGGCATCGAAAAGGGATTGGATGCGCTGCTTACGGAAGTTGAACGCGTCGCGCGATTCGGCTTCACCGCCACCGAGTTCGACCGGCAGCGACAAAATCTGCTGCGGTCCTACGAACGCATGGTCATTGAAGACCAGAACCGGCAGTCCAATAGCCGAGCCGATGAATACGTTCGGAATTTTTTGACTGACGAGCCGCTGCCCGGAGCAGAACTGGAGCAGGCACTCCATCAACGATTCCTACCGGAGATCTCGCTCGAGGAAATCAATGCGGTCGGGCGGGAGTGGTTTACTGACCAGAACCGGTTCGTCGTCGTAACGGCTCCTGAAAAGGCCGGCTTAGTGATGCCGGATGAAACAAAGCTTGCGGCGGTCATCAAAGCCGCGCCGGGCAAGGATCTTAAAGCCTATATCGATAACGTCACATCGGCAGCTCTGCTGGATCCACTGCCGTCCGGCGGTACTGTCGTGAAGACCACCACGAAAGAAGCGGTCGGGATCACCGAGTGGGAATTGTCGAATGGTGTAAAGATCGTTCTCAAACCAACGACATTCCGGGAAGACGAAATCGTGTTCCGCGCTACAAGCCCGGGCGGCACGTCGCTGGCGACCGACCAGGATTACATCCCCGCCAGCACGGCTGCGCAAGTTCTGAGCGCCGGCGGAGTGGGCCACTTCAGCGCAATCGATTTGAGGAAGCTGATGACCGGCAAGGTCGCCAATGTGAGTGCGTTTATCGGAGAAACCGAAGAAGGCTTGACCGGCAGCGCATCTCGAAGAGATCTTGAAACGATGTTCCAGCTCATCTATCTCAGGTTTACAGAACCCCGGCCGGATGCCGAGGCTTTCGAAGTCCAAGCAACGCGAACCAAGACTGCGCTGGCGAATCAGTCGGCGGTTCCGGAGTTCGCATTCGCTGAAGCGCTCACCACCATCCTGGGCCAGAATCATCCCCGCAGGCGCATGACGACGCCGGCAACCGTCGATCAATGGAATCTCGATAAGTCGCTTGCGTTTTACAAAGA
Source organism: Acidobacteriota bacterium (assembly GCA_003222755.1). Lineage (GTDB taxonomy): Bacteria > Acidobacteriota > Terriglobia > 20CM-2-55-15 > 20CM-2-55-15 > 20CM-2-55-15. The sequence continues at coordinate 5,299 of QHXA01000311.1, read as the reverse complement.
CCGCTTCGCCGATGCGAGTGACTTCACATTTGTCTTCGTGGGAAGCTTCGACGTCGCCACGTTGAAACCGCTCGTCGAGCGGTATCTCGGAGGATTGCCATCACTCCCCCGGAAAGAGACATGGAAAGATGTTGGCGCGAGGCCGCCGGTCGGCGTGATTGAGAAAACTGTTGAAAAAGGTATCGAGCCGAAGAGCCAGACCGCGATTGTGTTCACGGGTCCATTCGAGTATGACCCGCCTCACCGGACCACGTTACGGGCCATGGCCCATATCTTTCAAACCAGGCTGCTCAAGAGTCTTCGTGAGGAGTTGGGTGGTACGTACAGCGTCAGCGTTGGCGCAAACGCACAGAAGATTCCTCGCGCAGAGTATCAGGCCTCGGTTCAGTTCGGCAGCGATCCACAGCGCGTGGACGGTCTCGTGAAACGCGTGTTCGAAGAAATCGAAAAATTGAAAGCGGACGGTCCGACCGAAAAAGAGCTCAACGACGAAAAGGAAGCGCTGCTTCGCGAATTCGAGACAAACAGCAAACAGAACGGATATCTGCTCAGCCAGATTTCGGCGAAGTATCAGGTCGGCGAAGATGTCGGCGGCATTTGGGACACGCCGGAGATGTATAAGACGCTGGATGCCGCATCCATTCAGGAAGCCGCGAAGACGTATCTCAATACGAGCAATTACGTGAGAGTGACGTTGGTTCCCGAGAAGAAGTAACTGATCCCCCGGCGCCTTCAAGTTTGTCCATTTTGCGCACGTCGGAGGCGGCGGGGCTTAAGCGAGCTGAAGGACAGACGCTTTGGCACCGCGGAGCGGTGCGAGGAGATTAGCCAGGGGTACGCGTTTTTGCTTACCCCTGGCTAATTTCCCAGCACCGCTCCGCGGTGCCCGCGCGGCTAAAGCAGGCGCCTACCAAGACTCACTAGTCCCGCAAAAATTTACGGGCGACCTCAACATCACACTTCTCGTTCGAGTGAGGCATGCTTGGTCTGTACATCCACTGTCCGGACCACTCGACTGGCTTAACCAGATACTCGGGATCTTCGATCACGCCGGAATAAATCAGGCTTTTACCATCCTGGCTGACCTTGAAGCGTTCAGTCAGGCGTTTGCGTATGCTACTGGGCAACGAAGTGGAAAGGCCCATTGGATGTTCCTTGAAATTTGTCGTCTCCACGACCAGGGTGTCTCCTTCCCATCGCCCCAATGAATGGCCGTGCAGGAACGTTTCGCTCGCCGGCGGATGTTTACGGCCGTCGAGGTAAATCGTGCGTTCGGAGTCCATCCAATCAACCTTCATCACCACGCGGTCACGTTGAACCGTAATCGTATTGGCCACGGGGTAGAACATCAGTGCGGGCGCGCCTATCGGAATACAATCCTTCTGCGTGGTTGCCTTGG
>QHXA01000311.1:0-3794 GCA_003222755.1 Acidobacteriota bacterium | reverse complement strand
AACCAGGTGCCTGCAATACTGGTGGCCTTCTCATCCCTGGCCGCATAGATACTGCGCGAGGCGATGTTCAACGGATAGTAGGTCCCATCTCGCTTGTAGAGATCTTTTCCCAGCATCAATTTATCGGGGTTGCTCCGGGCGGGGTTACCGACAACAGTCACCACGTCGCCAACCGCGACGGAATCCCTGGTAAAACCGAGAGGATTCAAGACAGACGCGGCGCCCGCTTCGACTTCCATCACAACAGTCGAACCATCGGCCTTTTTCAACTGAAGGGTCATATAAACATGCGGGTTTCTGAACTTATATTCGGTGACAGAGCCGATCACTTTGACTTCCTGCTGGGTGTCGAACGCGGCGGCACTATGGTGGGCCAGAGCCGGAAGGGCTAGCGCGACCAATATTGAGCAGGCCAGAATGACTTTGGCGATCTTATTCATAATCTCTCCTGGATATTCACCTGTGGCGTGATGATGCAGACTGTATTGTGGCGAATTCTCCCACCGAGTTCGGCGGAATGCAAGCGATGTCCCCGGGTGAAGTGTGTAGTCGCGCGGCTCGAATCGGTATAATTCGCGCAATCTGCGCTGAACGTACGTCCCTGCCTGCGTATAATCGACGGTATGTTTTTAATGTTTGTCCTCGCACTATTGATTGCCGGATGTTCGGCGAACAAGGCTGCACCTCCCGCGCAGCCGCCGCAGCCGGCTCCAGTATTCGTCTCCAAAGCCGTTTTGAAATCCGTTCCGATTGAAATTCAGGCGATAGGAAACGTCGAAGCATATTCCACGGTGTTGGTCAAAGCCCAGGTCGGGGGCGAATTGACGGTTGTGGATTTCAAGGAAGGCGCGGACGTGAAGAGGGGCGACCGTTTGTTTGTCATTGACCCGCGGCCTTACGAGTCACAAGTTGCTCAAGCCGAAGCGACCCTTGCCAAGGACAGAGCACAGCTGCAATCGGCTCAGGCGAACCTTGCGAGAGATATGGCTCAAGAAGAGTATGCGCGGGCACAAGCCAAGCGATATGCTGAGCTTTCCCGGCAAGGCGTTCTCGCGAAGGATTCTGCGGAGCAGACCGATGCTCAAGCGAAAGCGGCTGCCGAAGGAGTCCGTGCGGACCGCGCCGCTATTGAAAGCACGCAAGCGAACATTGCGTCAGACCAAGCCGCGCTGGATCGCGCCAAGCTTCAGTTGGAATACTGCACAATTCGTTCTCCCATCGATGGCCGAACTGGCCACTTGATGGTCAAGCAAGGGAACGTTATCAAAGCCAATGACGTGGATCTGGTGACGATCAATCAAATGCATCCGATCTACGTCACGTTCAGTGTTCCCGAAGCCAATCTTTCATTAATCAAGAAACATATGGCTGCCGGCGATATCGCTGTTGCGGCATCGCTTCAGGGCGCTGATGCGGTTGCCGAGAGGGGAACGCTCAGCTTCGTCGAAAATGCAGTGGATAGCGCTACCGGCACAATCCGCCTGAAGGCTATTTTCGATAATGCCGCCACCAGACTGTGGCCCGGTCAGTTCGTCCGCGTTGTCGTCCGCCTAAAGGCTTCAGCGGACTCGATCGTCGTTCCTACGACAGCCGTGCAGACGGGACAGGACGGAAAGTTCGTCTTTGTCGTGAAACCAGATATGATCGTCGACGCGCGGCCAGTGTTGACGGGCCGAACAATAGAGAGAGAAGTTGTAATTGAGAAAGGTCTCAGCGAAGGCGATACCGTCGTAACATCCGGTCAACTTCGGCTCGTTTCCGGAAGCCGCGTACAAATCAAGTTGGAATCGTCACCCGCTGGGCCGTAAACCAAACGGGAATAGCCACAAAAAGGCACAAGAAGGCACAAAAAATTCCGGCCTTTTGTGCCTCTTTGTGGCGAGAAAATCTTGTCGCAATGCCGAAATGTAGTTTTTCGGGAGACCCGTCGTGAATATATCGAATGTCTTCATCCGCCGTCCTATCGCGACCAGCCTGTTGATGCTGGCGATCGCGTTATTTGGCGCCATCGCATACCGGTTTCTTGGCGTCAGCGATCTTCCTAATGTCGATTTTCCGACCATCTTTGTCTCTGCCGGCTTGCCTGGAGCGAATCCGGACACGATGGCGTCCGCTGTTGCAACGCCGCTCGAACGGCAGTTTTCGACCATCGCAGGGTTGGATTCGATGACGTCGACGAATGGGATCGGCGCGACACAGATCACGCTGCAATTTAATCTCAGCCGCGATCTGGACGGCGCCGCTTTAGACGTGCAGGCTGCCATTACCCAGGCGGCGCCTCTACTTCCAGCCGGCATGCCGACGCCGCCGACATTCCGCGAAGTGAATCCGGCCGATCAGCCGATCATTTTCATCTCTCTGCAGTCGGAGACGGTGCCGCTGTGGACGTTGGACGAATATGCGGAGACAACGATCGGTCAGAGAATCTCGACGCTTCCTGGAGTGGCGCAGGTTCAGGTGCAGGGCGCGCAAAAATATGCTGTGCGAGTGCACCTGGATCCGCAGAAACTTGCCGGCAAACAAATTGGCATGAACGAGGTCGAGGCTGCACTGCGGAACTGGAATGTGAACATACCGACCGGCACCATGTATGGCCCGGACCGGTCGATCACTTTACGAGCGGACGGGCAGCTTACGAGCGCCGCCGATTTTCGAAGGCTCGTTGTCGTTGACCGGGCTGGTTCACCCGTTCGCCTGGAAGAACTCGGCGATATTATCGACAGTGTTGAGGACGACAAAAGTGCGAGCTGGTTGGAGGCCTCTGACGGCGTCCGCCGGTCCATTATCCTTGGAATTCAGCGACAGCCCGGAAGCAATACGGTTGAGGTAGCGGACTCCATTAAGAAATTGCTGCCGGTTCTCAAGCAACAATTACCGCCGTCTATTCGGATGGACATCCTGATCGATCGTTCCCAGTCGATCAGGGATTCGTTCAATGACGTTCGATTCACGATGTTGTTGAGTCTTGCGCTCGTCGTGATGGTGATCTTCATTTTCCTTCGAAATCTCCGGGCGACGGCGATTCCGAGTCTGGCTCTCCCCTTCTCGATTGTCGGCACATTTGCAGTTATGGCTGTCATGGGTTACACGCTCGACAATCTCTCCATGATGGCATTGGTTCTTTCGATCGGCTTCGTCGTTGACGATGCCATTGTCATGTTGGAGAACATCGTCCGGCACAACGAAATGGGAGAAACCCCACTTGAGGCAGCTTCGAGGGGATCGAGAGAAATCGGTTTCACTATTCTATCGATGACGCTCTCTCTCGCTGCGGTGTTCATACCGGTTTTATTCATGGGCGGGATTCTGGGCCGGCTATTCCGCGAGTTCGCGATTACGATTACCGCTGCAATTCTCATTTCGGGCATCGTGTCCTTGACGCTGACTCCGATGCTCTGCAGCCGGTTTTTGAAGCCGATCAATCACCACCGGAAGCAAGGCAGGCTCTTTAGTGCAACCGAGCTGGTTTTTGACGGGATGTTGAACCTTTACGATCACAGCCTGCAGTGGGTTCTAAGGCATCGGGCAATGACGCTGGCATTCAGCATTCTTATATTGATCGCTACTGGATATCTATTCATTCGGATTCCGAAAGGTTTCATTCCCGATTCCGATAACGACCAGCTCATGATTCAGACGGAGGCCGAGCAAGGTATCTCATTCAACGAGATGAGCCGCTATCAACAGATCGCTGCGGACATTGCCAGGCAAGACCCAGCAGTGCTGGTTTTCTATTCGGGCATCAGCGCGTCCAATAACAACTTCAATTCAGGTTCGGAATCGGGAATGAAACC
>QHXA01000310.1:10643-11044 GCA_003222755.1 Acidobacteriota bacterium | reverse complement strand
GACGACAATTGTTCCCGCAAGAAGATCGCCAAGCCGTTTTCCGCTCTTCGACAATAGGATGGCGAGTCCGCCCACGATGCACGCCGGCGGCGGAAGGATATCCGCGGCACGAACCAGGTTACGTAGCGCCGACTCGCGCCATCGCACAGGCAACCCGTCATCGCGGACAACTTGAATACGCGTCCATCTCTTGCCTGGCGTTTGACCGTTGTTCAGCGCTTCGAAGATCAGGAAGTATCCCCACATCAAAACGAAGTACGCGAAGATTGCGAAGGCCAGTACCCATGAACCTGCCGTCATCGATCCCGCTGTTGCGATGCTCCCGACCCCTAAGATGATAGCGATAACGACCAAGGCAATGATGAGCAGCCCAATCAGCAGCGCATCGACAATCAGGGCCA
>QHXA01000310.1:4938-10603 GCA_003222755.1 Acidobacteriota bacterium | reverse complement strand
CGATGGATATACGCTCGTCCATATTCTCGGGGCCACCCCTCGTCCCTATTGACCCTATTGAAGGTTCGCCCTTCGGATTTCCAGATAACGCCGAATCAGTTGAACCGTCAGCTTGTTAGGTGAAGCTTCGAGTGTGAGAATTCCACGGCTTCGCATTTTCTGGAGCGCTAATTGGCGTTGCAACATCAGATGAGCAGCGGCGGCCTTCAGATACGTTTGCTGAATCGTGTCCGGTTCGGAGTCAGCAATCGCGGCGATTTTGGGCTCGGTCAACACCACGCATAAAACCAGATGACGCGATGCGGCGCGGGTCAGATTCACCAACAGGCCGGTGCTGCCGGCCGAATCCAAAACATCGGTCATCATGATCAGCAGACTCCGCCGCTTGAGTTTGTCCATCACCTGTCCAACCACTTGCCAGTAGTCGGATTCAACCTGCTTGACCTGGACCGTTGAGAGCGACTCCAAGACGCGCGGCATGATCCCTATACCGCGTGTCGGCGGAACAAAGGATTCCACTCGATCGGAAAAAGTCGACACCGCAATGGCATCACCGCGTTTTTGAGCGACGTAGCTCAGCATGACTGTCGCATTCAACGCATGCTCGAATCTGGAATATTCTCCGATTTTGAGCGCCATCAATCGGCCACCATCGATCATGATCGAGATCTGCTGCCCGCGTTCCGTCTGTAAATTCCGCGTGATCAGATGCCCGCGCTTGGCGCTGATCTTCCAATCGATCATTCTCAGGTCTTCACCCGGATAGTAGTTCGACAAGCTTTCGAAGTCCGTGCCACGGCCGTGAACTCTGCGCGGCCGCCGGACATCTTCATCGCGTTGGCTGATTCGCGCGAGCAGATGGTATTCGTCTGCGGTCGAAAAGCGTGGATAGACGCGGATATCGGCTGGAGTCGATATCCGGAACTGCTTCTCGATGAACGCGCCTGGCCGGCGAATTCTCACAGCCACGCTCTCGATGCGGTAGTGCCCGCGCCGCAAAGGCCGGATCGGATAAGCAAACTCGCATTCGCCGCTGCCGGGCAGATGCGCTTCGGGAATCGACGCAAGCTGTTCGAGGCCGGACGGCAGTTCGTCTCGCACAGAAAGCTCAATAAACTGTTTTGAACGGTTCTTCAGCAAAATCCGCATGTCGGTCATCCGGCCCAAGGCGAACCGGCCGAAATCGCGCTTGATTTCGAGCGCGCTCGCATCCGGTATAGATCGGTAATCCAGAAAACAGACGGCGCCCAACACAAGCAGGTAAACCACGGCCGCGGCCCATCCCGCAGTAAAAATAAACGACAACAACCACAGCGGCGATCCCAAGGCAATGAATCGAACAAGACGAATCGTGGGAACCATCAGCGTGGCACCGCGACGCGTTTAGTCAGCGAATCCAGACAAGCGTCTGGAGTGAGGCCTTCGATTTCGGCTTCGGGTGTGAGCCGCACGCGATGCCGAAGCACCGGCAACACCACATCGCGAACATCGTCGGGCGTGACGTAGGAATTGCCGCGAACCAATGCTCTGGCCTTTGCAGCCCGAAGCAGCATCACACCTGCGCGCGGACTGGCTCCCAGGCTGAGGCTTGAAACCGTTCGTGAGCTTCGAACGATCTCGACGATGTAGTTCACGATCGATTCATCGACCTCCACGCGGTTCGATACTGCGCGGATCTCGACCAGTTGCTCCGGATTGAGAATAGGTTCTATCGTGCTTTCGGGATGTTGTACCCGCTCGCCCAACTGGTGCATGCGGCCGACCATCAGACGTTCCGCTTCCAACGCCGGGTACGCGACAACGATTTTCATCATGAACCGGTCCAGTTGAGCTTCAGGCAGAGGATACGTTCCTTCGTACTCGATGGGGTTCTGCGTGGCAAGCACGGTCAGTATCCGTGACAGTGTGTGGCTCGTACCATCGATCGTGACTTGATTTTCCTGCATGGCTTCCAGCAGCGCCGCTTGAGTCTTGGCCGGTGCGCGATTGATTTCGTCCGCTAGCACGACGTCGGCAAACAAAGGTCCCCGGCGAAATCGAAACTCCGCAGCCTTGGGTTCGAACACGTTAACGCCTGTAATGTCGGCAGGCATCAAATCCGGAGTGAATTGGATTCGTGAAAACGTGGCGCGGATGCCGGCAGCGAGGCTGCGGGCGAGCAGCGTTTTGGCGACGCCGGGCACGCCTTCCATCAACGCATGTCCGCCGGCAACAAGACACACGATCAGCTCATCGATGACGGTTTCCTGCCCTTCAATGATCTGCGCCAGTCTCGCTTTGAGATGATCCAGCAGCGGCTGAACGCGTGCTTCGGGGACTTCCATGACTAAAGCTCCTCGTGATACCTGTCGCCTTTTTTGCAAATCGAATCAACTCGGCATCGGATATGGCACGTTCCGAAATCGCAGCGTTCGCAGCTTCGGCGTAAGAATCCAACTCCGTTTTTCCCGTGCGCAGCGGACTCGCCACGCGGGCCCGCGCCTGCTCATTTATGAGATCGATTCGATAACCGAGAATCGATGATACGTAACCGTTCAGATAGTTGTGAATCGTTCTGGCCGACAACGCACGGGCCCGGGCGGTTTCGAAAAGTCCACCAACAGCTCGAACGGTTTCAATGGGAGTGGTCCGCTCGATGGGTAATTCCTCAACAGGGCGGCCGAATCGCCGCTTGCAGCCGAACATGTACACGGCTCCCGCTATTGCAAGCTGCACGCAAACGAGTCCCCATGGAGTGGCGGCGAACATCGAAATGAGCGACACCAATCCGCGCTGCTGGGCAAATCCGAGATCGTATTCGTCGAATAGGGCGCTACCGCCCCACTCCGTGCATCGTTCCGTAAGCCAAACCGCGTTATCAGTAACGCGAAGCGTCCGATTGGAAAAAGCATAGCTGTCCGGGACGTACACGATTCGACCGCGACCGAGCGCTTTAACTACGGCGGCATTGACCGCGCTGTTCATGCCGGGCTCAGAAGAAATGTCGTGCCGCTCCAGAAAATCTTCGGCCGCCGGATCGCGGCTCGTTTTCCGGACGCGCCAATCCGTGTTCGCTGCCAATATCAACTGGCCGCCGGATTCGATCCACGCGTCCAAAGCTTTCGCTTCGGCCTGGCTGATCTCATTCGGACCCATCGCAATCAATGTGGTTACGCGCTGGCGGGACCGTTCTTTTAGTTCAGTGATCGGAAGGCGCCACTGCTCAACGGAAGGCAACACCCGCTGGAGCACGAGGTAGATGGCTCGCGCGCCGCTAGGGTCTGTGAAAAACGTTGAAGGGCGCCTGAGGACGACATCGCTTGAAGGCTTCGCGGAGAGCATCGCAATTGCAACAATCAAGACCAGACAGACTGCCGAAGCGACACCCGCGGTCCACCAGTTCGAAGCCTTGATTTTCATTGGCTCGCCTCAGCCGCCAATTGCTCAACTCGCGCGAGAAGCTGCGTGGCTTGGGCGCGGTCGAGTTCGGTGTGGGCATAGATGACGCGCTCGTAAGCGGCGGTTAGTTCCCACAACGTCGCGCTGACGGCGCCGGTCTCGCGGCATTCTCGAAGGTAATCCGTGTTCGTTTTCCAACGCACGAACTTGATCCAGCCCATGCAATCCAGCACGGACAACAGCACTCGATGCGTTATCCAAATGGCCCTGTAGACGTCGCCGGCATCCAACTGGGCTCTCGCCAGCCGGAATGCCTCGCTCCAGTTTTCAGCCACGCCCTCTAGCGCTCGCAGAGGCTGTTGACGAGCGCGGGCGCCGCCGGGTTTTCGAAGCTGCGTAAATTCGCGTACTACGGTGTAGACGATGTGCGCGATCAGCAAAATGAGCACGATCGTCAATACAGTTGTCAACAGTTTCGACAGGTTTGGATTTCGCGCCGACCATTGCGCGAGATCACCAGTCCATTTGAAGATTCGCTCGAGCAGGAGTTCCGTCCACGTCTGCCTTTCGAGAAATTCAGGGCGTGCGAGGACATCGTTAGTGATTTGCCGGATTTGCTCGGGGGTAGCGGCAGTCATGCATTCTCGGTAGACGTGCCCATCGCACGGCTCAACATTTCGAGGTCGAACCCTTCCTTACGAATGCGGAAATCATAATAAAGGAGCGTAACGGCGATGGTTTGCAATGGCGACGTCAACACGTTGATGCCGTCTCCGATGATCGACTGCACCGCGAAGCCTACATTCGGACCCGCACTGAAACTCATGGCCGTGACCCAATTGGCCCCGCTGCTCAGAAGAGCACGCAACAGGAACAGGACAATCAGGACAACGAAGACTTTTCCCCGATTGCCCTTAACCAACTTCCAACTCCGCCGCCGAATGTCGCCACGGTCCATGCTCTGCGTGGCCATACCTTTCGTTTCTCCGGTCAATGAGTACACCTGGCGGAACCTGCGGTCCGAAGCCTCAATCATGACGACCGGCGCAATCAACGTGTAGGACAACATCCAAAGAATTCCTGGTATCACCAGAAGCAGGAAGCCCACACCGACGATGATCGCGGCAACCCATTGCGTCAATAAAAGCGTGCCGACGCAGCCCCAGGCCTCCTTCAACGCCGAGCCGACGGTAACCGGGTTTCCGAGATACTTATCGCTGACCGCTTTGGTTGTCGCGCCCGTCACGAGCGGGTAAACAACCAGCAGGGTCGCAAATCCGACCAACCCGGAAGAAAGTATGGCGACCCATGTGTATCCCGTGAACGGCAAGAGCCGCGGCAATATCGATAAGAAAAAGATCGGCACGTTGAGAACGGCGGTAATCCCCAACATCAACGGAAAATTCTGCGTGTACAAGCGGACTGCTCTGTCGAGCAGCATCCCGATGCTCATCGGTTCGAATTGATGGTCCACCGCCGGCACAGTGACCCTCCTTGAAGGCGCATACTGTAACACGTGAGCTTCAGGTGAGGCGAAATGGAAATTGGACGAATCCTGCTAGGTGCTCACTCCGCTGGGACCGGTGAAGAAGGAATCTCGCTGAGCTGTATGTTTCGTCTTGGTGGCTTTCATCCGAGTAAGGTGTTACAAGTCGGTTTTCGAGAAGGAGGAACAATGAACCGGTTGATACTCGTCACTTCACTCTTTATTCCGGTCGTCGCCATTGGCGTCGGTGCTGCGCTTTTGCGTGCGACCGGTACGCAGGCTACCGTGGCGCATCCGCTCGTGACGAAGGCGGAGTACGAGCGATGGCAGAAGGAACTATCGAACTGGGGACGCTGGGGCAAGGACGATGAATTGGGAACACTGAACCTGATCACACCAGCCAAACGCAAACAGGCGGCGGCGCTGGTGAAGGACGGCATCTCCGTCTCTCTAGCGTCGAATGAGAGCACTGAGAAAGAACCTGACAATCCGTGTCCGATCGAGTGGAGCATGCTCACCGCAACGCAATCGATCGCGATGGATAAGGTTGCATTTCCGTGTATACATGGTGCAGGCCACACGCATCTCGATTCATTCGCTCATGTTTTCTTTGATGGAAAAATGTGGAACGGCTATTCGGTGGCAGGCGTGGTCACGATCGAGCGTGGCGCCGGAAAAAGTTCGATCCTCACCATGAAGGACGGCATCGTCACACGTGGTGTTCTGTATGACATTGCGAGACTCAAAGGCGTGCCTTATCTGGAACCAGGAACGCGTATCTTTCCGGAAGATCTGGAAGCC
>QHXA01000310.1:4438-4841 GCA_003222755.1 Acidobacteriota bacterium | reverse complement strand
AACTCGATAATCCCGTGGCTGAAGAAGCGCGACATCGCGATCCTCGGATGGGAAACACCCGACTATGCGCCTCATCCGCCCGGCGATCTTCCACCGTCGGCCGTGCACAATTTTGCCCTGACGATCTTGGGCATTCACCTTCTCGACCGGGCTGACTTCGATGCAGTCAGCGAAGCTGCCGCCGCCCGTAATCGGTGGGAATTCATGCTGACGATCGCGCCACTGCGGATACCCAGAGGAACCGGCTCACCGGTGAATCCGATCGCAATGTTTTGAAGCATGGGAACGAGGGGTCTGAGCGGCCTCCAGAATGTCGCAGCAAGCAGGCTTCATCGACTCGCTCGCGCGGCTTGGTCGCCGTATTCACATCAATTCTCCGATGGCTTCTGCACACCGTCGATCA
>QHXA01000310.1:3805-4268 GCA_003222755.1 Acidobacteriota bacterium | reverse complement strand
TTTATCGAGCACGGGCCGGTCAAGTACGGCTCGCTGCAACATTGAGGCGAACTGCGGCATAGTTGCATTGCGGGCAGGCAGTACTATGCGGTCACCTGGGAAGACTGTGTTGATGAGTCTCGGAGACTCATCTGGAGGTGCCGTGCTTTCTTTCAGCCTCGCCCCATTCTTTGCAACCATCAGCGCGTAGACTGAAAATTCTTTCGGTTCAGTGTGGAATGTGAGTTTGAACCTCTCCGCCAACAATGTCCGCAGCATTGCCATTTGTTCATCCAGATTTGGCCGTACTTCCCCTGGCGCGACGGCACGGACATCATAACGAATCAAATCAATCCAATCCGGACCGCCTGAAATGGCTCGCGGCGTGAGATTGTATGCAGCTGCAACGAGCAACTTCAGCGTATAACTCTTCGCGATAAATTGATGGGCGCCCTGCATCGTAATAAACCTGCCGCTTCGATCA
>QHXA01000310.1:510-3715 GCA_003222755.1 Acidobacteriota bacterium | reverse complement strand
ATCATTTCGAGTCGTCTCACACTTTTTCTCCACGAAGTCTCGTGGGAGCAGTTTGACTCCGAAGGACTCGCGCGAGAAGTGAAAAAGTGACGGTCCGCAATCATTCAAGGCAGCGGCTTGAGCGTCGGCGCTACCGATGCGGCCTCGCCATCGCGACAAGAGCATTGCCGCCGGAAGCGCCTATCAGGTTCGCTTATGAAATTCATGCCAAGCAGATCACCGGTCCACCATCATGGGTCGCCATTTGCGGGTTCCGCGGATGCGATCGCTTAAGGATCGCAACACTGCAATGGATCGAATCCCAGATTGAGAATCAATACGGATTGTAGGCATGAACCGTCAGAGCCATTGCCAAACGAGCACGGTGGGCTTCTGCGTATAGTTGTCGCGCTTCTTCGGGTTTTCGCAAGCCCCGTAAAAGGCTCGAGTAGGCTTCAAGTATCCCTGCCATGTCAGGGTGCGCAGTTAAGTGTGATCGAGCTATCGGGATCGCTCGTTGCAATGTCATTTCTGCTTCGGCCATTCTGTTGGCTTTGATGTAGGTATCGCTTAGTCCCTTGAATGCCCGGGCGAGCCTTACATCGAATTCCGGCCCGGCCTTTTCCAATATTGCAATGGCGCGTTTGTATTGCTGTTCTGCCTCGGCATAACGCCGCATATCGGTATACAAAACGCCCAGCGTGTTCAGAGTGTAGGCCAATTCCGGATGAGAAAGTCCAAAGCGTGTTTCTGTGAGGTTCAGGGAATCGGTAATCAACGCTTCGGCACGGAGGAAGTCCCGTTTCTTGCAGTACACGCCTCCAAGATTATTAAGAAGGCTTGTGCGTTGTTCGTCGAAAGCGCCCTGTGCATTTGCGCTGAGTTCAAGCCCCTGAGTGAATAGCTTCTCCGCTTTGTTGATATTTCCTTCACGAAAATAGGCCACACCCAGGCTGTTCAGAATCTCCAATCGCAGTCCGGGATTCACAGCGGCATCCGGCCTCACCAGCTTCAATGCTTCGTTCAGAACTCTCTTTGCATCGTCGTGGCGCCGCTGAAGAGAGTAAACCGCTCCCAAATGCCGCAGTAATAGTGCCGTCTCGTTCGGATGTGAACTCCGCCTGAAGATTTTCAATGCGCTGATATAGGCCTGTTCTGCCTCCTCTAAGCGTTCTTCTTCCAAATAAAGGGTGCCCAGATCGCTCAGAATCGCGCCGCGTGTAATGTCGTCAATGTTGCGAGAATCCAGCGCGGTCTTAAACAATTTCTCCGACTGATTGTAATGATGGTTTTGATATTCCTGCCGTGCCATGGCGGCAATACTGCCGGATTGAAGCGGCCAGCCGTTTGCCGATGTTGTCCTGCAGAGGACCCATATGAGTACCAAGGCAGACGCGTTGCGCATCATTTTTCCTCCGGACAAACCAATGGTGTTTGGATTCGTGGCTAACAGTCGACGGTGATCGTCGGATGCGTCTCGTCAAGAACGGGACAAGGTAATAGAACCGTTCCGATCAAAAATGGTTACGGCTTCGGGCGAGAATTTGTTCCTAGGAAATCAAAATGGGTTAGAGATCAAAAGATATTTATGACTCAATCCAGACCGTACCGCTGCATCTTCGTGCGGAGACCTTCGCGGCTGATGCCGAGGATTTCGGCGGCGTGAGTGCGGTTTCCTTCGGTCGTTTTTAGGACCACCACGATGAGGCGCTTTTCCATCTCGGCGATGGACATGGGTTGGAGTGTGCTCTTATCGCTTAAGGATTCCGGCGACAGCACGGCGCCGGGAGCCGAGAGCCGAAGTTACGAACTCGCGGTTCAGGCTGCGCTCGGCGCTTCGCGCTCGCGGATCGTTCTCGGACTTTTGACAGAGAATACGCTGCTGGCTCTCATTGGCGGCGCTTTCGGATTGGTGCTTGCGAAAGCAGCTCTGCCGGTACTCCTTCACATGGCGGCCGGCCAATTACCCCGCAGCGCTCGAAATCGAGATCGGGCTGCCTGTCATCCTGTGTCTCGTCGAATAGAACAGCCCTGCTACGCCTGCGAGAAGCAAGAGCGCCAAGCCGATCACAACTGATGCGCGGTACGTGGGACGCCGCGATTCTCGCTGAGGCGTTACGGCCGCGACCTTTCCTGAACTATCTCTTTCCACACGCTTCAAGTCGGCACGGACGTCGGCAGCCGACTGGTAGCGCGTCTCTCGGTCTTTCTCGAGCAGCCGGCCGATAATCCGCTCCAGTTCGGGCGATACCTTAGGGTTCCGCTCGCGCACGGGGACGGGCGCTTTACCCAGCAGAGCTTCGAAAATAACCGCGGAAGTCGCGCCGTCAAACGGTCGCAGGCGGGTCGCCATCTCATAAAGGACCACACCGAGGGACCACAGGTCGCTACGGGCATCGACGGTTTCCCCGCGGGCTTGCTCCGGCGACATGTAGGCTATCGTGCCGACAGTCGAGCCCGATTCGGTGACGGGCGCAGTCGGCCGCGCGTCCGTTGCCTCCATGGCTCCTGCGGCCACCGTGGCGAGTCCGAAGTCAAGGATCTTTACCTGGCCGCCGCGTGTCACGAGGATATTGCCGGGTTTCAGGTCGCGATGGACGATGCCCGCGGCGTGCGCGGCCGCTAAGCCGTCGGCGATCTGCCCCGCCAAATCGAGAAGCTTCTCAGGGCTGTCCGGAGGCCGAATGGGTACGCCCTCCACAAATTCCATGACCAGGTAATTCGGCCCGACATCGTAAAGCTGACAGACGTGGGGATGGTTCAATGCGGCCACAGCCCGGGCTTCGCGCTCGAAGCGCTCGGAGAACTGGTCTTTTGAGATCTTGATGGCGACCGCGCGGTCCAGCCGCGTGTCGCGCGCCTTGTACACCTCGCCCATCCCGCCCGCGCCAATTGGGGCGAGAATCTCGTATGGGCCAAGGCGCGTGCCGGTGGTCAGACTCATCAGCTTTCCTTTCTCACTGCTCGCGTAGACTTCGGCCTCACGCCGACGCGCTCATTTGTGTAGAGGTCATGGAAGAATAGAAGCACCCAATTGTAAGGCACGTGGAACGAAGCTACACCTGAATTCCGATTCGCTCTGAGGCTGCAGAACAAACTTTTGGAGAAGCAGAGCCGCTGAGCGAGAGAAAGGCATAAGGTCGAACCTTATTGAACTCCAGGCCACTGCACATAAGGCGGCTTGAACGAAATCCGCTGCGCGGAAAGATGAAGAACGCTGCGTCGA
>QHXA01000310.1:0-480 GCA_003222755.1 Acidobacteriota bacterium | reverse complement strand
TCTTCCCGGGAAAGTCATCACCCTTTTCCGGAAGGAGATACCAATGTCACTACTACGCGATCGAATGATTGAGGATATGCAACTGCATGGATTTTCCGCAAGTACTCAGGAGGTGTATGTCCGTGCGGTAAGTCAGATGTCCGAGTATGTTCACCACGGATGCCGCCTATGGGGACTTAGGTTTCAATCCTCAGCAGGCTGCAGTAATCCGAATGCAGATACAAATCCGGGAGCACTAGTATTTTAATTACTCTCCAGCACGAGCAACATCAAACTGCTTTCGCGTTCAACCTGCAACACGAGAGGCTCGTCCGATTTCAGGCGGTCCAGTTCGGAACGAAGCGTTTCCACACTCGTGATCCGGCGGCCATTCACGGCGTGAATGACGTCGCCCTCCCGCGGCTGGTCACCGAAATATGAAGGGGTGCCCGTCTGCGCAGCGACGAGAACGCCGTCAGGAAGGCGAAGGTCGGAGAGCAC
>QHXA01000309.1:1373-9984 GCA_003222755.1 Acidobacteriota bacterium | reverse complement strand
TTCCTCCGAAAGGGATCGCGACGATGAACTCGCCCATTTTGCCCTCCGCGATCATGCGATCCATGATCTGATCGGTTTGCCCGCGTGTGCTCCACCGCGTTTCGTCTTCAAACAGTCCGTGGAGGAAGTACAAGACCGGATATTTCTTCCCAGGAGAGCTGTTGTAAGAAGCGGGCAGGTAGACGCCGTATCGCAGGTCTCGTGCGAGCAGCTTGCTCTGAAACGATTTGTACTCGACATGTTGAGCAAGCAGTTCTGTACTGAAAAGGAGCAATAGAACGAGCGCGCGTATCATTTCATTATCCTCCGGGGTTAATCCTCCGGCGAGACCTCGCGGGGTTCTTGGGGAGCACGTGCACCGTCGAAGTGGCGGATCCGCAGGTTCTCGGCTGCAATATCGGTCAGATCCACAATTGAGGCGGCACCGACGCCCATTGTGATGGCAATGGTTTCGCTGATTTCTTCTTTGGTTGCCCCGTACTTCAAGGCTTTCTTGATGTGTCCTTCCAGACAGCCTTTGCAATGTGTGGCAAGAGACGCTGCAATCGCGATCAGTTCTTTGGTTTTTCGATCCAGTACCGAGGTTTTGTAAGTTTCCTGGTAGAACTGAAAGTAGATCTTCCGCATTTTTGGGTCGACCATCGTGTAGGATGGCCATTTTTGTTCGCTAGTATTCGGCTTATCCGCCATTAATTCCAACCCCGTGAAAATGTTACAAGCAGGGGAATGGTACGTGTTGGACTGCAACCCCGTCAAGCACGTCTCCGGCGACAGCTTGCCGTTTTATACGCGACTTGTAATCACCTCCGGCGCCCATATCTGTTGTATAGGACGTAGGTGCCGGCCAAAGCACCGGTCTACATATGGTAGGATAATTCGCTCATGTTACAGACGATATTGCCTGAGCGCGTAACGCGCCTGAACGACAATGAACTCGACGATCGCATCCGGGCGGCGCGTGAGAAGCTCGGCCGCCGCCTCGTTATCCTCGGCCATCATTACCAACGAGATGAGGTGATCAAGTTCGCTGATGTCCGGGGGGACTCCTTCAAACTGGCGCAGTGGGCCGCCAACCGAAAAGAGGCCGAATACATCGTTTTTTGTGGCGTGCATTTCATGGCAGAGAGCGCCGATATTCTGAGCGCCGATTATCAGAAGGTGGTGCTGCCGGATATGAGCGCCGGCTGCTCAATGGCAGATATGGCGGCGCTCGATCAGGTGGAGACCTGCTGGGAGGATCTTAGCCGGGTAACTACAGGCAAGATCATTCCCATCACATACATGAACTCCGCGGCTAGCATCAAGGCATTCTGCGGGCGCCATGGTGGCGCCGTGTGCACGTCATCCAACGCTCCGGCTGTGATGCGGTGGGCGCTCGAACGCGGCGATCGGATCCTGTTTCTTCCCGATCAGCACCTTGGGCGGAATACCGGATACGCTCTCGGCCTGCGGCTTGAAGAAATGCCGGTTTGGGATCCATACGAAGAGCTTGGCGGAAATCCCGAAGAAGTGTTGAACAACAGCCGGGTGGTTTTATGGAAGGGACATTGCTCCGTGCATCAGCGGTTTCTCCCGTTGCATGTCGCTCAGGTGCGGTCACGTTATCCCGGAATCCGTGTCATTGCGCACCCCGAATGCCGGTTTGAGGTTGTACAGCTTGCAGACGAATCGGGATCCACAGAACACATTATCAAATGCCTGACTCAATCGCCCGCCGGCACGAAGTGGGCGGTCGGCACGGAGATCCATCTCGTAAACCGGTTGATGAAAGAAAATCCGGAGCGGTTCATCATTCCCATCGATGATTGCGGATGCCTCTGCTCGACAATGTTTCGAAACGATCCGCAGCACCTGCTTTGGTCACTGGAAAATCTGGTCGAAGGCCGAGTGGTGAATCAGATTAAAGTCGATTCCGAGGTCGCGGCCAACGCGCGCATTGCACTGAGCCAGATGCTCGAAATCAGCGCACGGAAGTAAGCCCACAAAGGCACAAGAGGCGCGCAAACCTTTTTTGTGCATCTTGTGCCTTTTTGTGGCTATTCCCTCCGCGCTACAATCGCACTCCCATGTACTTCAGACAGTTTTATTTGGGCTGTCTTGCCCACGCTTCATATCTCATTGGGTCCGGTTCCGAAGCCGCCGTTGTCGATCCGCAGCGGGACATCGATATCTACCTCGAAGATGCGAGCGCTCACGGTTTCACGATCAAACATGTGATCGAAACACATTGTCACGCCGATTTCATCTCCGGTCATCACGAGCTCGCCGCGCGCACCGGCGCGAGGATCTACTTCGGCGCGCAGGCGGCGGCGAAGTTTGACTTTGTTCCGGTGCATGAGGGTGACGAGATTGTGATGCCTAATGTGATATTGCGGTTTCTCGAAGCGCCGGGCCATACGCCAGAATCGATCAGCGTTCTGATCTTCGATCGAGAAAGCTCAAATGCAGCGCCTTGGGGTGTGCTCACAGGCGATACGTTATTCATTGGCGATGTAGGCAGGCCGGACCTGCTCGGCTCACGCCTGCCGGCAACGGAACTTGCCGGGATGTTGTACGATTCGCTTCACAACAAACTTCTCTCGCTTCCTGACGAGACGAAGGTGTTTCCTGCTCATGGCGCGGGCTCAATGTGCGGGCGCAATATTTCCAACGAGACTTCCTCCACGATCGGCGAGCAGCGCCGCTTCAATTACGCGCTGCAGCCCATCTCGCGCGACGCCTTCATTAAGATGATGACTACCGACCTGCCGGAAGCACCGTCATACTTCAGCCGCGACGCACAGATCAACCTCGAGGGCCCCGTCCTCATCGACGAATTTCCGGACCCGATTGCCTTCCTTCCTGAAGCGGTTCAGAAGATGCAGCGTGGCGGACATCTGATTCTCGACACACGTCCATCGTCGCAGTATGGAGCGGGTCACATTCTGGGCTCACTGAACATAGTGGGCCGGAAGCCTTGTGAAGCCCGACGTGCCGCTTCTGGTCGTGACTGAGGACGCGGACCGCGTGCGCGAAGCCCGTACGCGCCTTGCGCGAGTAGGCCTCGAGAAGGTTACCGGGTTTTTAAGAGACGGGGTGCTGGCGTGGCATGAAGCGGGACTGCCGCTCGCCACAATCGAACAGATCTCCGTTGAAGAATTGCGACAGCGAATTGAAGAAAAATCTGTCGATGTAGTTATCGATGTTCGCCGTCCACCGGAGTGGACCAGTGGGCATATCGAAGACGCCATTCATATGCCGCTGAATCATCTGGCTGAATCCGCCTTGTCGTTGAACCGCGATTCGAAAGTTGCGGTCATTTGTGCCGGCGGATATCGATCGTCGATTGCGTCCAGTCTGCTGGAGCAGTTGGGGTTTCGAAACATTTCGAATGTCGTCGGTGGTATGACGGCCTGGAACGTAAGCTGTAGCGGCGGTCTATGATCGCCGCTGAGGTTTTCTCCATTTTGCGCACGCCGGAGGCATGCAAGCGCACCGCGGAGCGGTGCTAGGAAATTAGTCAGGGTTACGCGTTTTTTGCGTACCACTGGAATATGTCAACAACTCAGGAATCCGCACCCTCAAAGGGTGTCGAGGACTCCTGACACGCCTTCGGCGTGAGCAAAATGGACAAACTTAAGGCGGCGGTGTATGACCGACGCTACAGTTATGCTACGCGCGAAACGTTATCTGATTCGTGGACGAGTTCAAGGTGTCGGCTATCGATATTTCGCGCAGGGAGTGGCGGAACGACTCGGCGTGAGTGGTTTTGTACGCAACATTCCCAGCGGCGATGTCGAAGTTCATGCCGAAGCCGACGATGTGACATTGAATTTGTTCAAGCAGGAGCTTGAGCGTGGTCCCGGGATGGCGCGAGTCACTGAAGTTATCGAGAGTGATGTTCCCGCCTCGGGGCGGTATTCATCATTTCTCATACGAGGTTGAACATGGACGAATTGAAAAGAATGATTCGCGAAGTTCCGGACTTTCCAAAAAAGGGCATCCTCTTTTACGACATCACTACGCTGCTGAAGGACAAAGCCGGTTTCAAGAAAGTCATTGATGCCTTGACGAATCAAATTCGCCCACTTCAGCCCGACGCCGTTCTAGGGATCGAGGCGCGCGGCTTCATCTTCGCTCCGGCTTTGGCATACAACCTCGGTGCCGGCTTCGTGCCTGTCCGAAAGCCGAAAAAACTTCCGGCTGAAACCGAGCGCATCAGCTACGAGCTCGAGTATGGAATGGATACGTTGGAGGTGCACAAGGACGCGATCAAAGCGGGCATGCGCGTCGTGATTGCCGATGATCTGCTTGCAACCGGCGGCACTGCTCTGGCCTCGGTTCGCCTCGCGGAGAAGCTTGGCGGGAAAGTTGTTGCCGTGAGCTTCGTCATTGAGCTGGAAGCTCTCCAAGGCCGCGATCGGCTAGCCGGCTACGATGTCGTTTCGCTTCTGAAATATTGAGCCGCTGTCACGCTGCCGTCCCGTTGCCCCTCTCCATCGGCGCGCCGGTGGGATCCTGCAACGGAAGAGTAAATTCAAATTTCGTACCTGAGCCCAACTGGCTTACAACCGTGATGAGCCCACCATGGGCTTCGACTACTTGCTTGACAATCGCCAAACCTAAGCCGCGTCCCTCTTCTTTTTCCGGATCCGTTTCTAATTTGTCGAACACCTTTCCGAGGCGCTCCTCAGGAATTCCTTTACCTGTATCTCGCACCCAGCAGCGGACCGTTCGGTCGCGTTCCGAAACCGCTGAACCGATCACGATGTCTCCATCGGTTGTATATTCGATGGCATTCGACAACAGATTCTGAAACACCTGACCGATCAGTACGGGATCGGCAAAGATCGAACGGTCGGGAGGGACATCATTCGTTACCCGGATCCGTTTTGGCTCCGTCAGCGGTTGCAGGTCCTGAATCAGTTCTTCGATTAGCGGCCAGAGATCAAAATGCCGCTTCTCGACTCGGGCCGCAAACACGGATTCTGCGCCGGTCCGTTGAACGGTGGTTTGCTCTTGGATAACGCGCGAAATCAAGCCGTGCAGGCGTTCTGTATTCCGCTGCACAATCTCCAGCATTCTTGTGACGCGCTCGTTCTTGCATTGGCCCGAAAGTGTCCGATCAAGAATGATGGCGGCAGTGGATACCGCCGATAATGGTGTTTTTAGATCGTGCACGATGAACGACAGATGCTCTTCCCGCTGCCGTTGGATTTCCAAAGCCTTTTGTTCGCTGTAAGTCTGGACAGCCACACCAATCGCTTTGTCCAACACCCGATCGAGAATTGCGCGCACGCGACCAGTGACAGTGATTTGGTTCGCCTCGGCGAATTCCTGAATGGCCTCTCGCAGGGCGTTATAATCCGCGACCACCTCGATGAGATTGAAGCCCTGATGAAATCTTTGAAGCCCGTGGACCTCGGTAGCTTCGTCGACGGGCAGTGTTACCAATGGCTTATTCTTTCCCTTTAACAGGGCTGCGGCGACATCCTCCAGCAGCGCAGCAATGTGGCTCGCAGCCTCCGGCGTGTCCAGATTGCGGACCACTGAAACCCGCTGCACCTTGTTTCGCCACAGGTGCATTAACTCTGCGTTCTGTTGCCGAATGAGCTCTGCGAGCTTGGCCAGATTTTGGTTGCGCATCCCTTACAGTCTAGCAACAAACGAGATCCAGACGTGTGTTTCGCATGCCTCCTGAACAGGAAGGATGCATCAGATTTTATCAGCCCGAGATTTTCCCATCTCGGAAGCGGATAGCCGCCTGAATCTGATTAGGTAACCGAGCGGCGCGACTGCATGATTGGCTACAATCGAGGCACCCGCGCCAACTCCGCTTGAACGGTGTCCTGTTCGATCTTGAGGGTCCGTGCCTTTTCCTCTGCGGCTTGATAGAACTCGCCGTGCATTCCTTTGTCACGAAGCAGGGCACCGGCATGTGCCATGGCCACGTATCCTAAAGCGACATCTCGCTCATCGCATGGATTGTTGTCGCAGTACGCCAGAAACCGCTGGGCGTAACGAAGCGCGTCCGTGGCGTGGCCGAGAACCGCGAACACTCGAGAAAGCGCCAGTTCCGCCCGTGCTTGATTGAGCGGCGCTCCCACCATAGACCAATGAAATGCCGCTGCATGTGCGACGTAGAGCGTCTGGCGATCGACTGCGGCCGTCCGCTCAGGTTTCCCAATCAATTCCCACGCGGCTTTACTGCATTCAACGGCGAACCATTCATGCCATTTACGGACCTCCTTGGGATCCGGCTGGTGTGTCATTTTCGGCTCCTCGTACTCACGAATCTTTCGAAGCCGTGGCACGCAAGCTGCCAATGGAATTGACATACCACCGTATATCTAAGGAATGACGAGCGCACGTAATTGCGACCACGTGGCGACGGGACTCGTACAAAGGACCGAAGGGACGTGCGCGCGAACTCGTCTGGAGAGCTTTGCCATTGTCGAGAGGAAGGTGTGCTGCCGGCGGCCGCCTTTGAACCCGAATTCATGGCGCAAACGTTCAGGCAGCAAGCCGATCCCAATCGCACTTCCCAGAAACAAAAGAGTTCCCTCGATCGATGGCGAAAAAAGCTCACGAGCGATATGTCGAGCCGTGTCACTGACCGTAATGATATGACTTTCCATCATGCGGTCCATATAAGCGCACAGATCGTTGTAGGTAGGCGGAATTAAGTGATCGGGTATGTCGAATAGCTTGGCCACAGTGAGGCTGTCGCTGTAGTACTCCTGACGCTCAACAGGGGAAAGCGGAGAAACGAATAATTCGTAGACGAGAAGAGTCGAATCGGTAATTGTGCTCAATACCCAGAGTTTCAGTTCCGGATCGTTCGCGTCGTATGCGGTTCCCGGGGGAAACACACCAGCCTGTGCTTTGAGTGTGCCGTGCACCCGCTGATGGATCCTGTTGATCGAATTGACCGCCCGCGCGGCGAACTCGCGACTACCGAAAGTAATTGCCGCGGCGGCCACCGATGTTCGGTACAGGCGAGCGAACCGATGCTCTCGATATCGACTGTGCTCAGCTACACCGGCTGCAATCAGCGGATGCGCGATCTGCATCAACACAGCTCGAGGACCGGCCAGTCCACTGGCAAGTTCACGATTGACGCGCCAGAACATCGAGGACGGAGAAAATAGCGGTTGTCCCATATCCCCATTTTCTCACGCGCGGCGAAATTGTGGGATGACCTCTCGGCCTTACGTCACATCTTCATTCGGAACTGTTGGGCCCGAACCAGCTGGCGCGAGCTGCAGATCTGAGAGCGTCTCTATCGTTCCATCGGTAAATTCCACTCGATAGTGATCAACATCTCCGGCTCGCTGCGTCCTCGGAAGCACCTCTATGACTGTACCGACGGGCTCACTCATCTTCTCGTCCGCAACGCGCACGCGCGCACCGACAGTAAAACGCGGCATGGTTCCTCCGCAGGTGTGATAGTTCGTGTTGCAGTGAGTCTATAGCGAGCTAAACGAGGCCGACAAGCACGAACTGTCGGTCGAAACCTCATCAGTTACGCGGATGCAGCGTAACTGAGGTCACACTCGGAATGTTCTTCGACGCACTGTTTCCACCGCAGTGTTTCGTTTTCCGCTTCAAGTTGGAGAATTCGTCTCTTCAGTGCTTCAATTCGAGCTTCCATATAGTCGTACATTTCCGTGGCATCTCGGTTATCAAATTGACGCGTTTCGTATCGTTTCACGTTTCCCTCCCGCGAAGTACTATCCCCCATTGACGTCGGCCAGAGAATCGCCGGAACGTGCTACGGGTCTAGTGCTAAAGTGGGGTCGTCACTGAAGTGACGATGCTTTCCGCGTCCTGATTGGCGTGCTGATTGCGTTTGGCGTCACGGCTCCATTCCGCCAACACGTTCTCGCCGCTCAGGGAGTGATTACCTCGATCGCCTATCTCGGCGGGTTCGTGGCTGGCGTCGTGATCTTTCATACCCTGCTCACACGACTATTGCTGGTCGTGCTGCCATAATCGCCGTTGATGGGAATCTCATATACAATCGCAGCGTGGATCGACCAAAATGCGATCGCTGCTCCCAGTCAATGAGCGAAAGGGCGGGCTTTCTCGTCGCTGGACAGCTCCGATGCGTTACCTGTGCGGTCAGCTACCCGCCATTGCTGTATAGATCTTTCAAGACGGCAGCAGTCGTTGGAACCGTGCTGGTGACAATTAATCTAGGACCATCCATCATTGCTGGAGAACTGCCGTATTCGGCATTATGGAAGGTGCCCTTGAATTATCTCGTTCCATTTTGCGTCGCGACTTGGGGAGCGCTTGGAAATGCGCGCTCTAACCCTAGCTGAAAGCCGGTCGTCTTCAGGCCGCGGCTGAAGAAAATGGCAAGCGATTCGAGCTTTTCGAGCATTTTTTGAATTGTGTGGAATCGCTCGTGAGACAACTAGCGAAACCGTGGTCTCTGTGACTGATTGATACAAAGCGCCTGGGTGGCGGAACTGGCAGACGCACCGGACTTAAAATCGTTCGCTAGCTCCCGCCACCATCCTTCACGTTTCTTTTTTCTTGCGGTTTCAGCGCGCTATCACACGCTAATGAATGTTGAGTTGGGTAGAGTTGGGTGAAGTAAGGTCGAATTTGACTCTCACGGGCA
>QHXA01000309.1:0-1348 GCA_003222755.1 Acidobacteriota bacterium | reverse complement strand
TCACGGGCAAAGTTCCGGGCAAAGTCATTCCTGTTCTCCAGTTGTTCCTCTACCGTGTCAGTTCACGTCCGAGATCGTCACCTAACGGACCGTCGTATTGCATTACAAGTAACAACGTTTCCATTATAAAAACCCTAAGACTGGGAGAGGACGACGTGTCGGGCTAGGTTGGGCAGATCTGGAAAAGTTGAGTAGCGATTGATTCCACACAGATGCAAATCGCGCCATATTGCATAAAGACGATCTGTGCGGATCGTGATCTTCGTCAGCCTATGAGTCGGTTTGCTTCCGTAATACTCATTTAGCGGTTTTGTCCCAGTGCCGGTGGCCACTTCAAAACCGGCCATGTGTGGCCACTTCAAAACCGGCCATGTGTGGCCACCGAGGGTTTAGCTATCCACCATCAGAACAGCATCGCGCTTGGGCGGGGCACTGGAACACGGAGCGGATATGCCGCTCCTTCGTTGTTATGCGCGAGGTTGCGTGCGGCAAACGCGATACACGCGGATATCGACTCCGGGAATGGTGTCACGGCAGATCTTAAACCAGTTGCGTTGGATCTCCAGCAAGCGGTCTTTCCCCTTAGCTTCGGCGAAAAACCACACTCCTGTGTCGGGATGCCAGCA
This sequence comes from Acidobacteriota bacterium, assembly GCA_003222755.1. Taxonomy (GTDB): domain Bacteria; phylum Acidobacteriota; class Terriglobia; order 20CM-2-55-15; family 20CM-2-55-15; genus 20CM-2-55-15. Next base: position 722 of record QHXA01000309.1, on the reverse strand, counting down.
GAAAAGGTCCGGCTCACCCTTGAATCGCATAATTTCGGGTCGGCTTGAATTGCACTACGGAGCTTCTCGAAAGCTGCGTCGCCCATCCACTTGCGCATGATTACCTGAAGACGGTTTCCGTCCTTTGATGCTTTAGATCCGAGGCGAAAGTAGATCGAATGAACGCCATGATTCTTCTGCAGCAGGTACATCAGGGCATAGTTCGGGAAGTTTTCCAGCGTTCCGGTACGAGCATACGGAGGCTTATGCGTTCCACAGCTTCCGTCGAACATCTCTGGAAATTCCTGCGACCAGATCGCTATCGCGCCGTTGCGCTTGTATTCATCTTCCCACTCGGGTGGGTAATAAATTTGAATTTCGATCTCATCCATGCATGGGTAGACTACTTCGAGTCCTTGGACTTCTTTGTGCGTTTTACCTGTTGATACTTTTTCGGAGCAGTACTCATAGCGGGTTTTCGGATGCGCTCCACTTTCCAGGTACGAATGACTTGCGGATGTCGTGGCTTGTCCATTTCATTCACCAGCCGAGGGTTCACTTTGGTCGTTTCTGTCGTCTCGCTGTGCTGTTTTGACGAACTCTTCCACAATCGTACGGGCTTGATCGACATCTGTCTTCGCGACGAGCACCTTCACGGCTCCGACACCGCCGGGGAGACGTAGGGCGCGATCATGCCGATAAACTCGTCCTCAAGCACGACGTGTATACCTGCACCTTCCAAC
>QHXA01000241.1:1124-16383 GCA_003222755.1 Acidobacteriota bacterium | reverse complement strand
AAGACATCTCCGAGCAGGTGGCAGCGCTCGCGCTACAGGGTCCCACGTCGGCGCAACTGCTGAAGAGCATCGTGGACAATGCGGATATTGCAGGGCTGAAGTATTTTCGTGTGACTCATGCCACGATCGCCGGCATGCAGGTCGATATTTCCCGGACCGGCTACACAGGCGATCTCGGCTACGAAATCTGGATGCCCTGGCACGAAGGACCGAAGATTTGGGACGCGCTCATGGCCAAGGGCCGCGCCTTCGATCTGCATCCTGCCGGAATGCTCGCGCTCGACGTAACGCGGATTGAAGCTGGGCTGCTGCTCATCGATATTGATTACAACAGCAGCAAGAAGGCGATCGTCGAACGCCAAAAGTATTCGCCATTTGAGTTGGGCCTGGGGCGTCTGGTGCACTTGGACAAGGAGAGGTTCGTTGGACGCGATGCGCTGATCAATGAGCAAACCTACGGACACCCGCGCGAAATTGCGGGGTTGGAAATCGATTGGAACGCCATCGAGCGCATTCATGATGAAATCGGATTGGCGCCGATAATGCCCGCTGCCGCATCGCGCGTTGCGGTGCCTGTGTACAAAAACGGCACTCAAGTAGGAAAGGCGACCTCTACAACGTGGTCGCCGACATTGAAAAAACTCATCGCGTTGGCAACCGTGAAACGCGATTTCGCAAAGCCCGGCACGCACTTAGAAATGGAGATCACGGTCGATGCCGTGCGTCATCGAGTTCCGGCTCGTGTTGTGAAAACTCCATTCCTTAATCCGAAACGGAAAACGGCGACTCCGCCGGTGTAGAAATTTCCGCCACAACCATGAGCCTCGAAAACATCATCGCGAGGTACGATCCCACAGCGCCGCTGGCGGAAGCATCAACCATACCCGCAGCTTGGTACCTTGATCCGGAGTTTGCTGACCTGGAGCGGCGAACAGTGTTCTCGCATTCGTGGCAGGTCGCGGCACGGCTGGAACAAGTCCAAAGGCCGGGTCAGTACGTGACTTGTGATGTCGCCGGCGAGCCGTTCGTCGTGGTCCGTGGCAATGACGCTGCCCTGCGCGGCTTCTTTAACGTGTGCCGGCATCACGCGGCGGCAGTGCTGACGCAAGCATCAGGCCAGGCGGCTTACTTGCAATGCCCGTATCACGGCTGGACGTATTCGCTGGAAGGCAATTTGAAGAGCGCACCCGATATGGGAAACGTGCGTAATTTTGATCGGAACTCGATGGGGCTGGTGCCCGTCGCCGTTACTATTTGGAAACGATGGGTGCTGATCAGGCTCGATCCGAACGGTCCGGCAGTTACGGAAATCGAAGCTCTCGATGTCAGTCCGTTTCATTGGTTCGCACGACGGCACTACATGCTCGACTGCAATTGGAAAGTGTTCATCGATAACTACCTGGACGGGGGCTACCACGTCCCGCATCTACACAACGGCCTCAACCGCGTTCTCGACTATTCTGAATATCAAATTGACGTGGGTGAGCGGTCTTGTTTGCAGTGGAGTCCTTTTTCCGGAGGAGAACGCGCGCTGTATTACTGGATATATCCCAACTTCATGATCAATGTTTATCCAACTGCGATGGACACGAATCTCGTCATTCCGCGCGGCATCAGCCAAACCGAGGTCATCTTTGACTTCTACTTCGCCGACATTTCAGATGAAGCGCGCGCACGGAATCTGGCCAGCATTGCGGCCAGCGAAGAAATCCAGAACGAAGATGTTTCAATCTGCACATCCGTGCAACGCGGCCTCGCCTCACGGGCGTACGAATCAGGCCGTCTCTCCGCCCGGCGCGAAGCCGGCGAACATTTGTTTCACCGCCTGCTGTATGAAGATTTGAAACGGGGAGTACCGAAGTCCTGAACGCGGGCTTCAGCCCGCGTTCTTCCGTTTACGGATCCAATAAATCACGGCGCCGATACCGACCAGGCAAGCACTGGATCCGAGAAGCTTGATTACGGCGAAAACTTTGTGCGGCTCATCGGCCGGAGGGATGCACGCCAAAACACTCGAAATCGTGGTGGTGATGAGACCGAGCAATGCCATCATAATCGCGACCGGCGTGCCGCCTGGAATTCGCATGACGTCGGGGCCTGCGGGTTCGCGCTGCAGGCGAATAACGGCGCAAAACATGTAGAGGAATGGAAGGAAGTAAGAAACCACACCCATGCCGACCAGAAAGTCGTAAGCGCCTTTCACGGACGTACCTGCCTGTCCGAGAAAAATGAAAGTTCCCGCCAACACAGCCTGCACGGCCATCGCAACGTAGGGCGTTTGCCATTTCGGATGAATTCGGCCAAACGCTGGCGGCAAGAATTTGTCCACGCCGGCCACGAAGGGCAACCGCGAAGTAGCAGCGAAGTACGCGCTGACCGTGCCGATGCTGCTCAACGTCACAAGCACCGCAGCGAAAGGCGCGATCGGCTCCAGGCCGATTCTGCCTGCGACTTTGCTGATGGCCTGCATGAATCCTTGTAATCCACTGACTTCATCGGCCGGCAACGCCGTCAATACGCTGAACGTCGCTGTGACATAGATAACCGTGACCAGAACTCCTGCGGTCAGCAAAGCGCGGGGAATGTTGCGGCGCGCATTTTGAATTTCGTCGCCCATCGCGGAGGCGGCTTCCATTCCTCCGAAGGCAAACGCAACCGTCGACCAGAAGAACACGTTCTTGAAATCCAGGGAGGGGAAAATCGCTCCACCACCGAAGCTCGTTGCCGATCCGAAGCGGAACCACGCCATTGAACCCATCACAATAAGCAGGAACGCCGGCAGCCACGTGCCCAGCGCTCCCAGGTTATGCAGCCATTTCCCAATGTTGAGTCCGATCAGGTTGAGTGCGAAACCGACGGCAAGACCCGCCAGCGCAGTACCGATGAAGTAAGTGCGATTCGTCGAAAGATGCTGCCATCGATCTCCGCCCACAAACAGTGCATTCCCGGCGGCGAAGTACAACAGACCTGGATAATAGGGAAGGTTCGCCGTCCAATACATCCAGCCCGTCATGAAGCCTGCAAATTCCCCGAACGCTTTCTTGCTCCATACGTACATCCCGCCTTCTTCGGGATACCGCGAAGACAACTCGAGCACACAAAGCGTCAAGGGAACAAAATACGTGAGACATCCGGCTATCCAGATGATGATGGAGCTCGGTCCGGCCGCAGCAGCCGTTGCGATCCAACGCAGACTTAGCGCCGTTACGACATAGAACAGCACGAGGTCTACGAAGCCCATCGCCTGTCGCAATCGCGTGGTCATAGCCGAAGCATTGTATCGAAGGAAGAAGACGAGCCACAAAAAGGCACAAAAGTCACAAAAAGAAATTCTTGTGTCTTTTGTGCCTTTTTGTGGCCATTAATTAATACCGCACTTGCTCCAGGAACAGGCCGGATGCGGGCGCAGTCCATGCGGCGACATCCAATTTGGGATCGCCTTCACCGTCGATCAGACGTTGAAATTCCTCCAGACTGATTTCACCTTTCCCGACTTTCACCAGAACTCCGATGATCCGGCGGACCATGCGCCACAAGAAATGCGAAGCCTCGATTCGAATCGTGATGACGTCTTCTTCGGTCTCGATCGACACATGCTCGACTTGCACGATTGTCGATTCGTCCGGCCGCGCAGCATCCGCCGCTCGAAAGCACACAAAGTCGTGCCGGCCCGCAAGCAGCGATGCCGCCCGTTGCATGCGCTCGATATTGAGATCTTCTTTGACCCACCACACGTATCGTTTCATGAACGCCTGCTTCCGTCTGGATATCTGATACACATACACGCGCGACCGAGCATCGTGGCGCGCATGGAAATTACGGTGTGCGAATTGGAGGTCGAGCACAACGATATCGGCCGGCAACAAATCATTGAGGCGCTGCTTGATCACTGCCGGACTCTGCTTGACTTGCGCTGGAACTTTAATATGCATCGCCTGGCCGAGCGCGTGCACGCCCGCATCGGTTCTGCCTGCGCCCTGCATCTCAACGTCGGACCCGAAAACCTGTCGCGCAGCTTTGCGGATTTCGCCCATGACCGTCCGGGCGTTTTTTTGTTCCTGCCAGCCGCTGTACCGCGTTCCGTCGTATTCGAGAAGGACCTTGAAGCAGATCATGTGCTATAAAACTCCGTCTGCAATTATGGAAGCAACAATCGAAATTGCCGCACAGCCAAAGCTGCAAACCCGAAACATTGTTCTCTTTTTTGCGCCGACGATTTTCTTAAGCGCATTCCTTCTGTTCTGGTGCGAGCCCATGATCGGCAAGATGATGTTGCCGTTGCTCGGCGGTGCAGCATCGGTTTGGATCACGTGTCTGTTGTTTTTCCAATTGATGCTACTGACGGGTTACGGCTACGCGCATGCACTCGAGCGGTACACGAGCGTGCGGACGCAGATACTTGCGCACACGGCACTCATGTTGGCAGCGGTATTATTTCTTCCAATGCATTTCGGTGCGCGACCGGACGCATCAGCGAGCGCACACCCGACGCTGTGGCTGCTCGAGATGCTGATCCGGTCTGTAGGCGTTCCATTCTGCATCGTTTCAACAACAGCGCCGCTGCTGCAGAACTGGCTGGCGAAGACGTCCACGGCATCCGGCCGAGATCCGTACTTCCTCTACGCCGTGAGCAATGCCGGAAGCTTGCTGGCGTTACTCGCGTACCCGCTTGCGATCGAGCCGAGATGGGGCGTCCGTGTGCAGAGCCTCGGTTGGTTTACCGGATATGGCTTGCTGTTGCTGCTGGTGATTGCGGCCGCGAGGTTCGCGTGGACGCATTTGGCCGAAACCGTTCTCACTGGCCAAGCCTGCGGCGCGGCCGCCGTCAGCCGCGGCGAGACCGGTTGGCGCTTGCGGCTGTTCTGGCTCGCGGCGGCGTTTGTGCCGTCGGGACTGATGGTGGCAGTCACGAACCACATGCTGCTCAATCTGGCTTCCGTGGCGTTTCTTTGGGTCATGCCTCTGGCAATTTATCTGATCAAGTTCATGATCGCCTTTGCGCGAAGGCTTCGGGTTTCCCCACGCATTCTCTCGGCTGTTGTCCCAATAATTTTGCTCGTCGTCTTTCCTCTTGTGGCCGTGTCCCGGCCGGTCGGAAGTCACAGCTTGCGATACGTGTTGGGCGCGCACATGCTTGTGCTTTTCGCGGGCGCGTTACTCTGTCACACCGCCCTTGCTTCGCGCAGGCCGCAGCCCAGCCAACTCACGGACTTCTATTTTTGGATCGCTCTGGGCGGTGCGCTCGGGGGCATATTCGTAGCGGTCATTGCGCCATTCGTCTTCAGCACGGTGATCGAATATCCGCTGTTGGTCGCTATGATCGCGTTCTTCCGCGTGACGCGCGAAGCCGATCGAAAGATCAACTGGGGCGATTGGATCTATCCGGCCGCGATGGTCCTATTGGTCGCGGGGACGTGGTATCTCTTCAAATGGGCAACCGTTGACGTGACGGATGATCTGAAGACGACACTTGCATTCGATGCCGCGCTCGTCCTCATTGCTTACCTCGCGCGAAAGCGATGCGTGCGCTTTGCGCTGACCTTGGCTGTTCTGATCGCCGGCTACCGTCTTGCGCTTCCGGGCTTCCTGGATGATTACCAAATCCTGCATATCGACCGAGACTTCTTCGGCATCAAAAAAGTCGTTTATGACATCGATAGCAATATGCGCAAGCTGCTACACGGCGATACGCTTCACGGAGTCGAGAGTATGGATCCGGCATTGATCGGGCGTCCGCTGTCGTACTACCACGAGACCGGACCTGTCGGCGACATCATGAAGCTCATCAGCGTGCGTCCCAATCAGCACGTCGCAGTAGTTGGACTCGGAACAGGAACCATGGCGGGCTGGGCTCGGCCGGATCGCCACATTACATTCTTCGATATCGATCCGCAGGTTTACGACATCGCTCACAATTTTTTTACTTACTTGCGACGATGCGCTGATGCGTGCAACGTCGTCATTGGAGACGGACGGCTCTCGATCGAAAAGGCGCCGGATCGCGATTTCGACGTTCTGATGCTGGATGCTTTCAACTCCGATTCCATTCCCGCTCACCTCGTCTCGCGCGAAGCAGTGCACATGTATCTGCGAAAGCTCAAACCTAACGGGTTGGTCTTGTTTCATGTATCGAATCGGTATATGGACGTCGAGAGTCTTGTATCCGCCGTCGCGCTCGACGCTGGGCTGCAAGGCCTCGTTCGTTATGACGATGACGAAGAACCCACCGGCAAGACGAGTTCGGATTATGTCGTCGCCGCGCAACACCACGAAGACTTTGGTGACCTCAACGAGAATGAGAATTGGACTCCGATAGAGAAGCCCGCAGGAATTCAGCCTTGGACCGATGATTATTCCAACATGATGGCTATTGTGCGGTGGCGGTGAACACCCCCCAGAGAAAGGACTCCGATGCGAACCTACGGTTTACTGATTGCAGCGATTTTGCTGAGCGCATGCTCTAAGCCGCAGTCCCGGCCGGCGACATCACAGACGCCAACAGCACAGGTCCACGGCGCGCTTGGACAGATCATGCGCGGCATCCTGTTTCCGAATGCGAACATCATCTTTGCGGCTCAAAGCAAGAACCCCGCCGATATCAAACCTGCCGCCGATCCCAGCACCGCAACGGATGCGTTGCAGAGCACCTATGGCGGATGGACGGCCGTCGAAAACAGCGGGATCGTCGTGGCCGAAGCCGCGAACCTGCTCACCATCCCAGGCCGCAAATGTGGCAACGGACGCGCCGTGCCCATCGACAATCCGGATTGGAAAATGTTCGTTCAAGGCCTGCGCGACGCAGGAATGAAGTCGTATCAGGCCGCTCAATCCAAAAATCAGGACAGCATGCTCGATGCAGCCGATGCCATCACGACCGCCTGTGCCAACTGCCACGACAAATATCGCGATAAACCCGGCGGCGACGCCGCGCGCTGCATATGACCCGCACCGCGCCGCGGTGCAAATCCAGCTTGACAGGATTGCCTCCGATCTCTAGACTTACCCGATCGACTTGATCGAGTTTATATAGAATGCTGTCGAAAAAAGCAAAATACGGCCTGAAGGCGATGGCGATCCTGGCGAAAGAGTACGGCAACGGACCTCTTCTGATAGGCGAAATCGCGAAGCGTGAACGTATCCCATCGAAGTTTCTGGAGCTCATTCTTCTCGAGCTCAAGAAGAACGGCTTTCTTCAAAGCAAGAAAGGCAAGGGCGGCGGGTATTACCTCACCAAGATGCCCGAAACTATATCCGTCGGGGCGCTCATCCGCGCGCTCGACGGGCCGCTCGCTCTTCTCCCTTGTGTGAGCCAGATGGCATACGAACGCTGCGCTGAGTGTCCCGATGAAGAGACCTGCGGCATTCGCAACGTATTCAAGCAAGTGCGAGATTCCACAGTAAGCATTCTGGAACGAACAACGTTGGCGGAAATGGCGATGGTTAACACCCCCAGCATCAACTAATTTTTTGCCCTATTAATTGATACACCCTATCGGATAAGTCGGGAGTCGTGGTTCTGGTTCTTCTGTCTTCGAGCTTGGGCCTGGCCCAAACGGGAACAAGCGTGATCACGGGTAGCGTAGTGGATGCGAGCGCGAGTGCGATTCCAGGCGTGGAGGTCACGCTGATCAATCAGGAGACCGGAACCCGGCAACAAACCCTCACGAATGATGCCGGTGCTTACCGCTTCGGTTCACTGGCACCCGCTAGCTATCGAATTGAAGCCGACCTTGCGGGTTTTGATCGCCTCTCCCGTGGTCCTCTGACGCTTCAAGTCAGCCAGACGTTGGCCATCGACCTAACTCTTCAAGTAGGTCAGATTGGACAAACGGTCGATGTCACGGAAGCGGCTCCTTTAATCGACTCGCAAACTTCCGATGTGGGCCAGGCCGTAACCCGCCAGATGATCGCAGCCTTGCCGCTGCCGAACCGCGCTGCGTCATCGCTCGCTGCGTTGGCGCCGGGAGTGGTGATGATCGACAACGGAACGGGAACGGCGGAGAACTACCCGGTCTTTTCGGTGGCCGGTGGCCGAGCGCGCAATCAAAATTTCGTGCTCGATGGTGGAAACGTATCGAACGCCGTTGGTCTCACGCGTCCGCAGCAGCTGACAATCTTGCCTGTTGACGCGATGCAGGAATTTAATGTCATCGCCAACAATTATTCTGCGGCGTTCGGACATTCGACCGGCGGAGTCGTCACGATGTCGACGCGCTCGGGCACGAACGAATTTCATGGCAGCGTGTTCGAGTCGCTGCGCAACGATATGTTCGATTCGCGCAATTTCTTTGCGGCGACGAAAGCGCCCATCCGTTTGAATCAGTTTGGCGGCGCGTTGGGCGGGCCGATCCGGAAGGACAAGACCCACTTCTTCGCGACATGGGAACAAACATGGCAAACCACAAGCGAAACCATCACGTCCACAGTTCCGACGCTTGCCAATCGTGCCGGTGACTTCTCGGATTTACGCGACAGTAATAGCAATCCGGTTGTGATCTATGATCCGGCAACGACGTCGGGCCGCAACCGGCTTCCATTTCCGGACAACAGAATTCCGCCGGATCGCATCGATCCGGTTTCACGCGCTGTGTTGAATTATTTTCCTTTACCGAACCGTCAGGGCACTGCAACCAATGCGAGCAACTATGTCGGAAATAGCCTGAGCACGCTGCGTCGCAATATCGTGGTAAGCCGGGTGGATCATCAAATCCGGGCGGCCGATCTGGTCACCGCTCGTTACTACATCAATGACAGCGGAACCATGACCACCGGCACGTACGACATCCCCGTCGCCGATCCCATGAGCGACAGCACGGATGTGCGCGTGCAAAGCCTGCTTGGCGCGTATACGCATCTCTTCGGCACCAAAGTGGCCAACGAACTGCGCTACACCTATCTTCGCCGGAAGTTCCTCGACAGGCGGCCGGGCTACAACGAAAACCTTGCCGCGAAAATTGGATTGGCCGGCGTTAGTAATGCTGCATTCCCTGCGTTCACAATCCCCGGCTACGCCTCACTTGGGAATCCGAGCGCGGTGTTCCGGTTTCAGACCCCGATCACGGATCAGCAGGTACTCGATTCGATTTCCTGGACCAGAGGGAGACATGCCTTCCGATTCGGCGGCGAATTCCGCGCCGGCGCCAATGACGAGATTCGCGATCGCGGCTCTGCCGGAAATTTCACATTCACGCCGCTGATCACCAGCCTGCCTGGCGTGGCCGGCACCGGCAATGCGCTTGCGAGTTTCCTGTTGGGTGAAATCAATGTGGCCAGTGTTCAGGTCTCGGACAAGATTGCTTCGCGCGCATCGTATTGGGCGTTTTATGCGCAGGACGATTGGCGCGTGACACCGAATCTGACATTCAACTATGGCGTGCGTTGGGAAGCCGAACTGCCGCGCAAGGTTGTCGGGAACAAGATGAATTCCTTCGACCCGGTCGCGATCAATCCGATCTCGGGAACGCCGGGGTTGGTCACGTTTGCCGGAGTCAATGGCGCTCCCGAGCGTGCGTTCCGAACGGACACAAATAATTACGGGCCTCGGTTCGGTTTTGCATACAGAATTCCGGGTGCTGGAAACACATTGGTTCGAGGCGGCGCTGGGATCTTCTATGGGCCCACGGTGAGCAACAGTATTGGCGACGTCGCGACATTAGGCTTTTCCACCAGCGCAAGCTACGTTGTCCCGCAGGCCGAATTTCAAAGCGTGTTCCGGTTGCGGGATGGCTTTCCGGCCGTGACGAGACTGGCACTCACGGCCGCGTTCGGTGCTGTACCGCTTGGGCAGAACCCGAATACTTCAGTCGCTTTCTTTAAAGTGGATCAAGTTGCACCGGTCTCCTACCAGTTCAATCTAAACCTGCAGCACGAACTCACGACGAATCTCTTGGTCGAAGTCGGTTATGTCGGAAACGTCAGTCACGACCTGACTGGAAACGATCTGACTCTGAATCAGGTTCCACCGCGGCTCATGGGACCTGGGGATGCGCAGGCGCGGCGCCCGTTTCCGCAGTTCAGCAACGTGACATGGATCAATCCGTCGATTGGCAATTCCAGCTACCACGCCGGTTTTATGCGTGCGGAAAAGCGCTTCAGCGGCGGCTTTTCGTTCCTCGCACACTATATGTTTTCGAAGTTCCTGGATGATGTGGAATCGGCCAACGAGTACGGCGCGACAGGCAGCTACATGGATGCGTATCATCGCAACCTCGACGGGTTGAGCGGAAGCGATGTACCGCATCATGTCGTCGCGACACTGCTGTATGAGCTACGCGGATGGAAAATCGGGGTGCTGGAGACCTTCATGTCGGGCCCGCCGTTTACGGTCATCGCCGCGGCGAATACCACGAATGCGTTTCCTGCCGGATCTTTGCGACCGAATCTGTTGAGAAATCCGGAGCGGGCTTCCAGTGAGCGGACGGTTGGTCGATGGTTCGATACGACAGCCTTTGCGGCGCCCGAGCCATTCACTTTCGGCAACTCACCGCGATCGGTTTTGCGTGGCGCGCCGCTTGTCACAACCGACCTGACTGCGGAGAGGACCTTCCGATTGAGGGAACGCTACAAATTCGAGTTGCGGGCCGAGTTTTACAACCTGCTGAATCACGCCAGTTTCAACGTACCTGGTTTCATGTATGGCGCTGCGGATTTCGGTGTGGTCACCAGCGCAAAACCCGGACGAACGGTCCAATTGGCGGCGCGGCTGGCGTTTTGACTTTACCAGGACATTTGGCCAACAGATCGCAAGAGTTTAAATTAGATTCCGGCGAGGTTGGTCTGGAATTTCTGGTAGCCGGCGGTCATAGACCGCCGCTACAGAAAAGTCACTAGTTTGCGGAGTACGCCATCCCCTGCTGGAGAGTCTGTTCGCTGACGAGGAATCGTAATCGGAGTTTTTCTTGATCGGCGTCGCTTTCGAGAATGGCATCGAACTGCTGGCCGCTGAAAGCACCCACGACTTTCCATTCATGGTTTGTGTAGAGGACGCCCTCGTAGCCATCGCCCGATACTTCTGTCCGTTCCTCGCGATTCAGATACAAAAGTGTCGCCTTCGCCACAAGATCCAGTTTGTCTTCGTGGCTCAACAGAGAAGTTCCCATCAGGAAAGTAAAACCCCATCGCAGGCCGGGCATGGGCTATAGGTTAACACGACGCTCCGGTTACAATAATTGTTGGAATGAAAGCGGGTACGGTTTACTTCTCGCCCGACTATTTCACCGCCGCAGAACGGTTCAGCACGACCGCATTGAAATCCGGCGCCCGGTTGCAGATCTTGCCACTGCATGCGAAAGGACCCACAGGCCAAGAGCTCGGGATCGAGATTGCGTGGTTAGGAGCCCAGACCCCGCGTCGCGTGCTTCTGCACTCTTCCGGATTGCACGGCGTCGAAGGTTTCGCGGGATCGGCAATACAGCTTCAATTACTCGATGATGTTCCGGCGCTGCCTGCCGACACCGCCCTCGTCATCGTTCATATTCTCAATCCATACGGAATGGCGTGGCTGCGGCGTGTAAACGAAAACAATGTGGATTTGAACCGCAATTTTCCACATAACGCATCCTATGCAGGCGCGCCATCAATGTACGCGAGATTGGATCGGTTTCTCAATCCGCAGAGTCCACCGACGTCGGACTTTTACTTTGCTAAGGCCGGATACCTGATCCTCCGTTACGGTCTCGCCGCGCTCAAGCAAAGCGTCGCCAGCGGCCAATATGAATTTCCGGCGGGTTTATTTTTCGGCGGAACGCAGATGGAAGAAGGGCCTCGACAATACGAGGCGTTCGTGAAGCAACGGCTGGCACTGGCAGAGAAGGCAATCGTGATTGATGTCCACACCGGACTCGGCAAGTTTGCTGAGGATTCGCTACTCGTCGACGCCGAGGAATACATTCGCATTCGCGATGTATTCGGCGAACGTGTAACGGCGCTGCGACCGGATGAAGTCGCATACCGGATTCAAGGCGGGCTGGGATCTATGATCTCTCGCGTGTTGCCGAAAGCGCATCCTGTCTTCATCGGCCAAGAGTTCGGCACGTACAGCCCCGTCAACATTCTTCATGCGCTTCGAGAAGAAAATCGGTGGCATCGTTACGGCGGGGGAACGTTAGATCATCCCACAAAAGAGAAACTCAAGGAAACCTTCTGCCCGGCCAGCGAATCCTGGCGCCAGGCCGTATTGAGGCGAGGCCGAGAACTGGTCGAGCAGGCGCTTCGTGAACTGATGCATGCCTAGAAACCGTTGCACCGGGCCTGTGCACTGGGCAGACGAAATTTGAAATTGGACGAATCCTGCATCTGAAATCCGAAATCCGAAACGCTTTATTGCGGCGGTGGTCCGCCGCGGCGGCCGCCCTGAGGCGGAATCCCGCTGAGGGTGATCACGGTTCGCCCATCGGCTCGTGTGAGCCCTCCGGCCCATGCGTGCTTCGAGCCATCTCGAGAAGCATAAGCGGTCACCGTAACCTCCTCACCGCTTTCGACCATGGCCTGGTAGATACTGCGATCAAAGCCGTTCCGGTTCACGACGTTCGGCCCGGGAATTTCTAATGCCCAGTTCACAACCTTCCCTTGCGAGTTCTTCGCGTCGAGATAGATCCAGCCGTGCGGATTCTCTAGAACGACTTTCGTCAGCTTTCCGACTAGTGTAAGCGGTTTGCTTTGGTCGTACTCCCCCTGAAACGAATGGTGCGCCGCGGCGGGAATAGACGCGGCAAGCAGGGCGGCGGCGAGAACAGCAGTCGAAACGATCTTCATCGGAATTGTCCTCATGAAATTTTTGGTTCAACGAGACAAGGGCTCACGAACGACTCGGAAACCCACATCGCTGACTCGTAACGTGGGCCCGTAGTAACTGTATCGAGCGGAGACGCGAAGGAATGGCGCCGGATTATCCCATCCGCCTCCGCGAATAACGGGAAGCTCACCGCGGCCGCCCGGCCCACCGCGTCGTGCGCCGGGGCCGCCTGGGAATCCCCGTGGCCCATCCGGTCCACCACGCGGCCCACGAAATCCGCCTCGAGGACCTCCGGGAAATCCCCGTTCGCCTGCCGCCGGCCCAGTCGGATCCGCTACCGGGCTGTGGCTGTAATAATCGCGGGCATACCGGTCCTCGACCCACTCGCGAACATTTCCCTCCATGTCATACAAACCCCATGCGTTGGGTTTCTTTTTCCCAACGGGATGAGTTTCGTCCTCGGAATTCCCGGCATACCAGCCGATTTCATTTAGCGGTCCGGCATACGGCGCGGTGCTGCCAGCGCGTGCAGCGTATTCCCATTCGGCTTCGGTCGGCAGACGGTAGTGGTACCCGTCGTTTCGCGCATTCAATTTGGTTAGAAAATCTTGTGCTTCGGTCTTGGTGATCGTTTCAACCGGCCGATCGTCCCCTTTGATGGTGCTCGGATTGGAGCCCATCACGGCCTGCCACTGCGCTTGCGTCACTTCGTACTTACCGATCTCAAACGGTTTTGTGATCTGCACGGGATGAGTAGGACGCTCATCATCGTTGCAATCGATATCGCCAACCGAACAGCCCATCATGAATTCGCCAGGCGCAATCTTGATGAACTCGATATTGAGCGGCTGCTCAGCGGTTTGGGCGAGCAACGAACATGTGAAGAGAATCAGCGCGGCTACAGCCAAGCGTTTCATGAAAGGTGCCTCCAGAAATCGCGACCAGTATAGACGGCTGCTACTCGCGAAAGTGCGGTGTTTAACAACGATTTACATATCATTCTGCGAGGCTGAACCACGCAATACAGGCATCAGCTAGCAAGGGGACGTCCCGCACCGCGGAGCGGTGCGAAATGTCCAAACCCGCGAATGAGCGCGGAGCGCGCCATCCCTCATGATTTTTCTTCTGACAGTGTGTATTCTTATGCATCTTTTACGGAGTACACGTATGACATCGAAGAAAACGGTGATTTTTAGTTTATTGATTGGTGTGGGTTTGCACCTGGTTGGAATATCGTTGCGAGCGCAAACCGGAGAAAAATTCAGAGGCCGACTAGCGCCCGTGCCGGCGTTGGGTATTGCGCCAGCCACGGTTGCTGGAGTTGGCTCGGCTTCAGCAACGCTGGCCGGCAGAAAGCTTACAGTATCTGGGACCTTTGAAAAGATGGCATCGGCCGCGACGGTCGCGCATCTTTGCTTGGGGCCTATAACGGGCGTGCGCGGAGATTCGGTTTTCGATCTGACGGTATCGAAGACCGGCGACGGCACAAGCGGCACCATCGCAGGTACATTCGATCTGACTCCCCAGCAGGTCGAGGCGTTAAAAAAAGGAAAATTCTACATCCAAATTCACAGTGAGGGAGCGCCGAACGGCCACTTGTTGGGCTGGCTGCTCAAATAGGAGGATCGACATGTACGGCTTCAGAAAACATTTCGCAATGGCAGTAGTGGCCATTGCCGTTTCGAGCGTTTTTATCGTCGGGGCCCAAGCGCCTGCCGGCCAGCGCGGCGGCCAACAAGGCGGCGGCGCACAAGGCGCAGGAGCCCGCGGACAGCGCGGCGGGCAAGCTCCGGAACCTCCCCCGCAACCGCTGGGCCTTACGGTGAGCGGCGAGGTGCAGAATTATGTACCCGTCACCGATGCGATGTTGCGCAATCCGGATCCGGGCGACTGGTTGATGATCCGCCGTGATTATCACGCGTCGGACTACAGTCCGCTCAACCAAATCACGCGCGACAACGTAAAGGAGTTACAACTCGTCTGGAAATCACCGATGAATGAAGGCGGCACCAACCAGCCCGCCCCGATTGTTCATAACGGAATCATTTACCTTGCCAACACAGGCGGCATCCTGCAGGCGATCGACGGCGCCACAGGCAAGATCATTTGGGAAAACCATCTCGGCGGAAATATTGCGATGCGCGGCATCACGATTTATCAGGACAAGATCTATCTCGCCAGCGGGAATCACGTGAAGGCCGTCGATGCCCGCAACGGCAAACTCGCTTGGGATACTGAAATCGCACAAGGCTACAACAACTCGAGCGGTCCGGTGGTCATCAATGGCAAGGTGCTCGAAGGATTGGGCGGCTGCCAGCGATACCAGGAAGAAAAATGCTTCATGAGCGCTTACGATGCCCAAACCGGCAAACAGCTCTGGCGCTTCTACACGGTTGCGACGACCGGCAATGCCGGCGCCAACACCTGGGGCAACCTTCCCGATAAGAATCGAGCAGGCGGTGAAATGTGGATCACCGGCAGTTACGATCCGGTTCTCAATTTAACGTACTGGGGAACAGCCCAGGC
>QHXA01000241.1:0-964 GCA_003222755.1 Acidobacteriota bacterium | reverse complement strand
GTCCTCGTCGATGCCGGCGGCCAGAATCTGTTATTCACGATCGGCAAGGATGGCATCCTCTGGAAACTCGACCGCAGAACCGGCAAATACCTTGGCCACAAGGAAACTGTGTTCCAAAATATCTGGACGAAGTTTGATCCAGTAACCGGCAAGCCCACGTACCGCGACGATATCATCCACGAAACGCCTGGTAAGGCAGTCGACGCATGCCCCACCAGCGCTGGCGGCCACAACTGGCCGGCAACGAGCTACAACCCGCCAACCGGCCTGCTGATCGCGCCGCTGGTTCAGGCATGTCAGGTGATGGTTCCTGGCGCGCCGAATCTCGAAGGCAACGGCAACGGAGGCGGAGCTCAGCGTTCGTTCTATGAGATGCCTGGTAGCGATGGTAATGTCGGCAAACTTGCGGCCTTCGACGTGAAAAGGCCTTCGACGTGAAAACCCTGAAGGAAGTCTGGTCCCTGCAGCAGCGAGCGACTTTCCTGACAGCCGTGCTATCGACGGCGGGCGGCCTCGCCTTCGTCGGCGACCGCAATCAGATGTTCAAAGCCGTCGACGTGAAAAACGGTAAGGTGCTTTGGGAAACCAAACTCGCCACCGCAGTTCAGGGTTTCCCTGTGTCCTACAGCATCGGCGGGAAACAGTACATCGCCGTAACGACCGGAAGAGGCGGCGGTAGCCCATGGCTTGTGCCGAACACGATTAGTCCGGAGATTAATCCTCCGCAGACGGGCTTCGCGCTGTACGTTTTTGCATTGCCGGACAAGAAGTAACTGTAGGCGCGGCCTACGACCGCCCGCGTACCGCGGTGCCGGCCCGCTGGATGATCGGTGGCATGGTACATCGAGAAAAGGGCAGGAGCAAATGTTCAAAGGATTCCATGCCGGCTATTCATTGCATCCCGTCGCAGTCGCCAGGGCTCGGCAGACGTCTTTCATTTTTTGGGCATTCACGGTTCCGACGA
>QHXA01000240.1:5357-13488 GCA_003222755.1 Acidobacteriota bacterium | reverse complement strand
ATCAGTGTTTCATCGAGCTTGGTTCTTCCGCTGCTACCGGGAATGGCCGCCAGATCCGCAATCAGGTTCGCCAAACCGATGTCGAGCTGGCGTGCGGAAGAATAGATACCCGCATTTGTGGCATAGATGTTCTGATGGTTGTCCCATCCGCCGAGGGTGATCTGAATGTAGCGCGTGCCGAGATCGGACCAAAGAACATTCCTGGCCGTCAGGCAAGCATTCCCGAATGCGGTGTTACCGTACTTTGTTTGATCCGATGCGGCAAAGCGAAATGCTTCGGTTACGTATGGGTCATACATCAACTGACGCGCTGATAAATAGAAGTCCGACATCTCTTCAATCTTCGCGCCATAAACCGATGGCACGCTCCGCAGCGGGGCATCGGCGGCGAGCAGCATGTTGTAGCGTGTAGCGAATGTAGCCTGACCGTCGGGATTCGAAAGGTTCGCCAGTCCCCCTGCGTTCGGCGTCACATCGAACGGCGCATACTTGCCCGGCAAATATCCCGCACCTGCCAGACTGCCTCCACCGTTGAGCGACAAGAAACCCGGCAGCTTCTGGTTTGGGGCGCGCTGTTTCTCCGTTTCGAGTGCGACGATCGAACCAATATTCGGCGCAATTTTCCCCGTTGCGCTCACAGGATTGCGCGCAATCTGATTCCAGTTTTGGAGCAGCGGATGGACGAGCGCCGTCGATTGGCAGCTCCGGACAATCGAAAACCGGCCCAAATTCCACTGCATCGCCAGGTTCGGCAGCAAGCCGGCCGGCCAATCGATGCCATTGATTGTCGTTGGCGCGAAGTTCGCCGGTGTCCACGATCCGACCCGAAGATCCAATGTATCAATCTGGCTCGGTGCTCCCGGCAGCAGGATGAAGATGACATTCTTCGCGGTGTTCAGGATCGTGGCTTGTGAATTCCATGTGACGCTTTGAGCGACCATCTCCATCGGAGAAGCGAAGTACCCGGCCACTCCCGTAGCCGCTATCTTGAAGAAGACTCGTCGATCGATGATGGGTTCCATACGCCTCAATAGTTGAAAATAAAATCCATTTTGTTCAGAAGGAGCCACTGCAGTCCTTCCGTCGCCAGCCGATTGCCCTGCTGCTGAAACATGGGCGTGAAGAGATTGATCTCGTCAGCAGATGCCGGCCGCGACAATGTGTTCAAGAAGAGTTCGTTGATGATCGTCTGCGGACTGGCATTCTGCGACAACAACGTCTGGACCGTCGATCCTTGGTTGGTCTGGTGAATGCGCGTTTCAACGAATGCATTGTTCATCATGTTCAGCGCTTGAAGCAGCGACGCATCGGGGCGCCGGAACGTGGTATCGCGGTCGCCACGTCCAAAAGCATTCAGGAAAGCGAGAACGGCCCCATTCGACCGAGGCTCGCGGGTATCAGGAAATTGCATTGCCCATTGAACGGGGGGCAAATCGGAACCGGTCAGCGCGTAATTGCCCGTGATTCCTGTGGCTTTGGCAATTGCGTCATGGATCTCTTCAGCGTCCAGACGCCTCACGTACTTCCGCGCGTAATACGGAACGTAGCTCACGTCCCAAGTGCCGGGATAGACGGCGGAGAGTTGATACGCATTGGACTTCGCGATTAAACCCATCAGCGCGCGCAGGTCGTATCCATTCGTTTGGAACCATCGCGACAAGGCATCGAGCAGCTGAGGGTTCGTCGGCTGGAGCGTCCACGGCTCCGGCGGCGGATTATTCGGATCCAGACGCGTAAGATCGAAAGCGTTCGAAGGTGAAACGAAGGCTTCGACCATGAATTTTTCCCAAATGTAGTTCACGATCGCCCGGGAGAATTGAATGTCGGAGGTGATCTGACGGGCGATCGCCTGCCTGCGCGTTTCACCGTTCGCGACACCGGTACCGGCCACCGAGCTAAACGGATTCTTCGGTGCTACGGAGGTCACGCCGTTAATGGGCTGGCGCGCGCTACGGTTTCCTGTGGTTGTGTTCAACGTGTACTCGCCCGTGGCCGCATCGCTGATGATGTACTTCACCAGTTGAGGTGTGGTGGACAGGACTTGATTCTGCCTCCGCACGCGCGCGAAGTATGCAGAGAGTCCCCACATATTCATGCGGGTCTGTTTCGATGCCCAAAGATTCACGGAGTCCAAATGGCGAGCGCCGTCGTGGCAAAGCAAGCAATCCACCGTGTTGATGCCCAGAAACATGCTTGCCAGGTTGACCGCATGGCCATCATACGTGTCCTGCGCAGGACCTCCGTTTACGTTGTTGCCTACAGGCCAATTGACTTCGCCCTGCGCAAAGCTGTCGCCGGTCGCAGCGATCAACTCACGCGCCATCTGGTCGTAAGGTTTGTTGCTGGTAAGCGAATCCCTGATGTACAGGTAGAACGCGTCGCGGCCCGGAATGTAGCGGTTAATGCTCTGCGACTGGGCGTTCAGCTTCAAAAGATCGCCAAAAAATATCGACCACTTATCGATGAATTCGGGCGAGCCGATGAGCCGATCCACTAGCAAATCGCGCTTGGACGGATTCGTGTCCGCGATAAATGCCTGAACATCTGCACCAGAGGGTATCCGTCCGGTGAGATCTAGCGTGACACGCCGAAGAAATTCCGCGTCCGACGCCAAGGGCGCCGGCTGAATCGCTGCCGTCGCCATGCGGCTGAAGATGGAATCGTCGATGAAATTCTTACGGGGAATTCCGGGTGCATCGGCAATGGCGGCAGCGCTCGAAGTGCCATAGATGTACCTCTGCAGCGTCGAACCGAGATCCGAACGTATCTTTTGTCTGTGCTGGGTGTTATCCGCGAAATCTTGGGGATTTCTTAAGAACGTGCAGTCCTTAGCCGCGCCCGATACCAATAGCGCTGAAGCCAATAATAAAACCAAAACTGAGAGCCACCGGGTTCGCATTCGCCTCCTTGCGATCGCAGTGTACAGTAATGACAGCGGCGGGCAAGTTTGGTTTAAGGCCCTACGAGCGGTCCCCCGAAATAATGTCCCCCAATCTGCCGAGGACGGATCCCTCCTCGCGGCCGCCGCGACCGGTTTGAGGAGCTGCAGCAACGATCCGGCGAGCCATCCGGCTTAACGGCAAGGATTGCAGCCAAACTCGGCCGGGACCCCGCAGCGTCGCAAAAAACAGGCCTTCACCACCGAATAAGGCGGATTTGATTCTGCCAACGTATTCGATGTCGTAATCGATCGTGGACTGAAGCGCAACAAGACATCCGGTGTCGATGCGGAGCAATTCGCCAGGCCCCAGGGTCCTTTCGATCAACATCCCGCCGGCGTGCACAAACGCCCAACCATCGCCTTGCAGCCGTTCCATGATGAAGCCTTCACCACCGAAGAAGCCAACACCGAGGCGCTTTTGAAAGGCAATCCCAACGCTCACGCCCTTGGCCGCTGCCAAAAAAGAATCCTTCTGCGCAATGAGTTCACCGCCGATTTCGGATAGCTTGATCGGCACGATTTTCCCGGGATACGGAGCCGCAAAAGAGACGTGCTTCTTTCCCTGCCCGGTGTTCATGAAGACCGTCATGAACAACGACTCGCCGATCAGCAGCCGTTTTCCAGCCCCAATCAGCGCGTCAACAAAACTCGTGCGCTGCTGAGAGCCGTCGCCGAAGATGGTTTCCATGCTGATGCCATCCTCCATGTAAAACATGCCACCGGCTTCCGCGATGGCCGCCTCGCCAGGGTCCAACTCGATTTCCACAAACTGTATGTCCTCACCAAATACCTTGTAGTCCACTTCGTGCATTGCTGCCATGATCTCGCCCTTCTGTAAATGACAATTGAACATTGAACAGTGACAAAGCTTTATGAATGTTCAATGTTCAATGTTCAATTGTCATTTAGCCCCCGTCGAACCGCGATACCAAAGTATATGATCCGCGTGTGAAGTATGACGTCGTAATTATTGGGGCCGGCGCTGCCGGTCTGATGTGCGGCATCGAATCGGGAAAGCGAGAGCGGTCGGTTTTGATTCTTGAACGCAACGAAACGGTCGGTAAAAAAATCCGAATCTCTGGTGGCGGACGCTGCAACTTCACCAATGTCTATACCACGCCCGAAAACTTTATTTCCGCCAATCCAAATTTTCACAAGTCCGCGCTGGCCCGATTCACGCCCGAAGACTTCATCCGGATCGTGCGGCGGCATCGGATTGCGTATCACGAAAAGAAGCTTGGTCAACTGTTCTGCGACGGCGCGTCACAGCAGATCATCGACATGCTTTTAAAGGAGTGCTCGGCCGCTCGAGTCGACATTCGCGTGAATTGTTTCGTAACGAGCATAAGGAAAAACGGACAGTTCGTGCTGTCCACGAGCCTGGGCGATTTCGAATGCAAGTCTCTCGTGATCGCAACGGGGGGCCTGTCCATTCCCAAAATCGGCGCGACAGATTTTGGCTACAAAGTAGCGCGTCAGTTTGGCCTCCGATTGACTGAGACTCGGCCGGGCCTGGTTCCCCTCACGTTGGATGGCGATGAAGGCCGCGCGCTCCGCGAACTGAGCGGCGTTTCGCTGGATGCGGATGTGCGGTGCGGCCGCGTGGCATTTCGCGAAAGCATGCTCTTCACGCACCGTGGGCTCAGCGGCCCGGCTATTCTGCAGGTTTCGTCGTACTGGAACCCAGGAGATCCAATCGTGGTCGAACCCCGCACGCTGCCGCGCCGGTTCGTCCAGAAGTGGAGCGATCTCTATGGCGCAGAACCGATCAACATTTGGCAGCTGTTTCCTTCCGGCACTGAAGGTTACGCGAAGGCGGAAGTCACGCGCGGTGGCGTCGACACGGCCGAGCTTTCTTCCAAAACGATGGAGTCCCGCCCCGTGCCAGGCCTATACTTCATCGGAGAAGTGGTCGACGTCACCGGACATTTGGGCGGATTCAATTTCCAGTGGGCGTGGGCTTCGGGATTTGTGGCGGGGCAATACGTATGAACGATCCGGTTCGAGAGCAGGTTATTAAATTACTACAGGGCGGTCAGGCACACGTCACACTTGATGACGTCATCAAAGATTTTCCTGCCAGGCTTCGAGGTATCAAACCCGACGGCGCGCCACATACACCGTGGCAGTTACTCGAGCATATGCGGATCGCCCAATGGGACATTTTGGAATTCAGCCGGAATGCAAAGCATGTGTCGCCCGCTTGGCCACAAGGCTACTGGCCTAAAACGGAAAAGCCGGCGAATGATGCGGCCTGGAAGAAAAGCATCGCTTCGATTAAAAAGGATCTCTTGTCGATCCAAAAGCTCGTCGAAAATCCGAAGACGGATCTTTACGCTAAGATTCCTCACGGAACCGGTCAAAACATTCTTCGGGAAGCGCTGTTGGTCGCCGACCACAATGCGTATCATATCGGACAGTTGCTGCTTCTGCGGCGGCTCCTCGGCGCATGGAAGGAATGACATTGTAGGGGCGGCCATATGACCGCCCCTACAGTTGTTTTAGGATCCTGGAGCGGCCGGTACTGCCCCGTCTTGCCTAATAGCGCTCGAATGCCCTGCTCCAAACCCCGATACAGTGCGCCGAGTTCACAGATCGGATCGAGAACACTTTGCTCGACCGTTACGGCTGTGCGGCTCATCCGATCGACAGTATTGTGAACTGTGGATGTGATCTCGCTATTCTTGCTTTCGACCTGCCGGATTCGTGATCGATACTGTTGCCCGGCCTCGCGATAGGCGTACTGACCTTCTTCGATGCTTCGCTTGGCTCTGTCCAGGATCCCGTGCACCTGATTGGTGACAACTCTGGCTTTCTTCTCAACAAAACTGCCCGCCCCTTCGAGATCGTTTGCCAGTTCATCGGGGTGCGTGATGCTGTAGCGGATTTTTCTGCCGGATTCGGTCATAAACAAATATCCGACAGCCCCGCCAATCGCCGAGCCGAGAACTATATAGGGCCAAACATTTGAACCGTTGGTTTTGATCTCCATTCTATTGTCCATATTTCTCCTCACTCTAAATATTGACGACCGCAACTATCGTTTGTTGGCCTGTAAGACTTTCTTGCGCAACCGAATCGTCTGCGGAGTGACCTCAACGTACTCGTCGTCGCGGATGAACTCGATTGCTTGTTCGAGATTGAGGATGCGCGGGGACACGAGACGGATCGCCTCGTCAGCCGTGGATGCGCGCATGTTCGTGAGTTTCTTTTCCTTCACGATGTTCACATCGAGATCCACAGACCGCGAGTTTTCGCCGACGACCATGCCTTCGTAAACTTCGGTCCCCGGCGTGACAAAAATTTCGCCGCGCTCCTGAAGGTTGAAAATGGCATAAGCCGTCGACCTACCGGCGCGGTCGGCCACCAGGGAACCGGTTGGCCGCCTCGGGATGTCCCCCTGCCACTCGATGTAACCATGAAATAGCGAATTCATGATTGCTGTACCACGCGTATCTGTGAGTATCTCACTTCTAAGCCCAATCAAGCCACGTGTGGGGACATGAAATTCGAGCCGCACCCGACCCGAGCCGTGGTTCACCATTTTGATCATCTTGCCTTTCCGGGTTCCAAGCTTTTCAATGACGACGCCGAGAAACGCTTCAGGACAATCGATGATCAGCATCTCGAGAGGCTCATGCAGTTGAGCACCAATGGACTTGGTCAGAATTTCCGGCTTCCCGACCATCAGCTCGTAGCCTTCGCGGCGCATCGTTTCGATGAGAATCGCCAGCTGCAGCTCACCGCGGCCCATCACGCGAAAAGCTTCTGGACCTCCGGATTCCTCGACTCGAATCGAAACATTCGTTAGCAGCTCCTTTTCCAAACGCTCGCGAAGATTCCGTGAAGTCACGTACTGGCCCTCGCGTCCGGCGAAGGGCGACATATTGATGGTGAACATCATCGCGATCGTCGGCTCGTCGATCGGGATATGGGCGAGCGGCGCGGGACTTTCCGCATTCGTGACCGTTTCACCAATATTGATGCCTTCCACACCCGCAATCGCAAGAACGTCGCCCGGCCGTCCGATGGTCTCATCCACGCGCTTCAGTCCTTCGAAGGAATAGAGCTTCGTGATTTTCGTCTTTTGAAGAGCGCCGTCGAGCTTTGCGATTCCAACCTCGTCGCCGATGTGGAGCGTCCCGTTAAACACGCGTGCGATGGCGAGACGGCCAAGGTAATCGCTATAGTCGAGGTTCGCGACGAGAATTTGTAACGTGCCGCTCGCATCGCCTGGTGGTTCGGGAATGTGCTTCAAAATGGATTCAAAGAGAGGACGCAGATCGCCCGTCTCTATCGCGTCGCTGAGGCACAGTTTTGCAGCGCCCACTCTTGCGTTTGTGTAGATCACCGGGAAATCGAGTTGCTCCTCCGTAGCATCAAGATCGATGAAGAGATCGTAGACTTCGTTGAGGACCTCCTGAATGCGCGCGTCGGGGCGGTCGATTTTATTGATCACGACAATAGCGGGAAGTTTGGCCTCGAGCGCCTTCATGAGAACGTATCGCGTCTGCGGAAGCGGGCCTTCGCTCGCGTCAACCAGCAAGAGAACACCGTCCACCATTTTCAACGCGCGCTCGACCTCACCGCCAAAATCGCTGTGACCCGGCGTGTCGACGATGTTGATCTTGACGCCGTTGTACCGGATTCCGGTGGTCTTCGCCAAAATCGTGATTCCCCGCTCGCGCTCCAGCTCATTGGAATCCATCACGCGCTCCACCAGCTCTTCGTTGGCTCTGAAAATTCCGCTCTGCCGCAGCATCGCGTCCACGAGCGTCGTCTTGCCATGATCAACGTGAGCGATAATGGCTATGTTTCGAATCTTGTCATTAGGCATAACCATCCATCATAGCTCATTACATTGACGACAGGTTTTGCTCGGCATCCAACGAGGAAATTTCGAAATTGGACGAATCCTGCATCTCAAATCCGAAATCCGAAAACTTAAATTGGACTATGGCACCTCCGGCGGTCCAATCTGAGACTTCTGATTTCTGATTTGAGATGCAGGATTCGTCCAATTTCAAAATTTCCTACTAAATGGCAAGGGTTTGCGTCAAAACATCATCATTTTTGACGAGGTATAATCACTCCCGATGACTTGGGCTTACCTGCTACTGGCATTACTTCTTATCCAACCGCAACAGCAGACGCGGCCGCAGGATCGAGGCTCGATCGCGGGATACGTAG
>QHXA01000240.1:3236-5275 GCA_003222755.1 Acidobacteriota bacterium | reverse complement strand
CAGCCGGCGGCCAATTCGCGTTTCAGAGTCTTGAGCCTGGTCAATACCGGTTGTCCGCGAGCCGCAACGGGTATGTGCGAATGGAATATGGCGCGCGATCCCCAAACCGGTCCGGCCTTCCGATCACGTTATCCGCGGGACAAAAGCTCACGGACGTTGCCGTGCAGCTCATGCCGGCGGGGACAATAACCGGCCGTGTCTTCGATCGCGACGGCGAACCACTCGCCAACGTCACCGTGGAAGCGCTGAAATATTCTTATCAAGAAGGCCAGCGTGTAATGAACGTTGTGCAGACCGCTCGCACGAACGATCTCGGCGAGTATCGTCTGTTCTGGCTTCAGCCCGGTCAATATTTCATCAGCGCCACTCCTCCTGAAGGACAGCGCGGCGGACCTCCTCAGCCCGGACCACGTGGCACGGCGCCGGCAGCGAATGCACAGGATGCACCCACCGAAGGATACGTTCCGGTCTACTTCCCCGGGACGACAGACGCGCAATCGGCCGCTCCCATCAATGTTCTGGCGGGAGTTGTGTTTAGCGCCGTCGACCTCACGGTAGTGGCTGTGCGCACGCTGCGAGTGCAAGGGCAGGTCGTCAACGGTGTCACAGGCCAGCCGGCAATAAATGCGAATGTCATGCTTGTCCCGGTGCAGCGGCCAGCCGGCGGAGGCGGGTTCCGGGGCGGCATCCGGAATCCCGGTAACTTCCGCAGCCGGGTCGGCAATCAAGGAGTGTTTGAATTTCGCGGTGTGCCGCCGGGATCCTATGAGGTCATCGCCGTTCTGAATGAGCGGAACAATCGCATGACCGCGCGCCTGCCGCTCGAAATCGGCAACTCGGACGTTCAGAACGTCTCTCTAATTATTTCGCCAGGCTTCACGCTAAACGGCCGGCTCGCGATCGAGGGGCAGCAAACTGGCGCGAGCAATCCGGACTTGTCGCGAATGCGTGTAACACTGCGGCCGGATTCAGCCGGACAAATTGCCGGCGCGACGCCTGCTGCGGCAATTCAAGCCGACAGCACCTTCACGCTCCAGCAAGTCGGGCGTGACGATTATCGCCTGTCCATCGCCGGAATGCCGCGCAATGCCTACGTGAAGATGGCGCGTTACAGCTCGATGGACGTGCTTAGCGAAGGACTGCGGCTGGATCGCCAGCCGAGCGGACCACTGGAAATTCTGGTCAGCATGAATACAGGCGTTGCGGATGGGACGGTTACAAATGACAAGCAGGCAGCTGCGGTCAATGTCATTGTCGTGTTTGTACCCGACGCTTCACGTCGCAATCGCCTCGACCTGTACCGCACAATCTCGACAGACGCGCTTGGCCATTTCCACCTCGAAGGCGTTCCTCCCGGTGATTATCGAGTTTTCGCGTGGGAAGACATCGAGGCCGGAGCATGGCAAGATCCGGAATTCGTCCGGCAATTCGAAGATCGCGGCAGGCCTGTCCGGATTAATGAAGGCGGCACATCGAATATTGAGTTGAGAGTGATCCCGCCTCAGGTGTAGACTGCCGCCCCTGAGATGGCGGGCCATTAATACTCCAGCTGTAATTCGCCCCACTTGTGCTGTGCCTGAATTTCCCATCTAAAAATTCATGAGGTGAAGGTATGTCCAAGGATGACACGTGTAATGGCAATGTTTCGCGGCGTGCCATGGTGAAGTTCGGTGCTATGGGGCTTATTGCAGTTTGGAGCCAGAGAGCAACGCCAGCCGTCGCGGCCCAACAAGCCACGAACGACGCCGGTACAAGCAAACCGATGTTCCTGGCACCCGACGACGCCACAGATGCTGCGGTCCACTCGCGGGCGGAGAATCTGTTCTGGTGCGACGTGATGATGGAGCACGCCGGATTCTTTGCGACGCTCATGCCGGGAGCGGCTCTCGCCGCCGAACGCGCCCAAGCAGAAGCCTTCCAGCGTACCTTCCAAACGCAATATGACCGAGCCAAAACCGCAACATTCGACCGGACGAGTTATGCCGCGTTCAACCGCTCGACGGTCGAACTGATGAAGCCGTTCATTGAATACAAACTGC
>QHXA01000240.1:2602-3218 GCA_003222755.1 Acidobacteriota bacterium | reverse complement strand
ATTCGAACTTTGGTCTTCCCTCTATTCTTCGATCACACCGCTCGAGAAGCGCAGCGTGCGGCTGCCCGCCTGGAACGTTTAGCCGGTGGAAACACTACGCTGGACTACTCTGAAGTTG
This sequence comes from Acidobacteriota bacterium, assembly GCA_003222755.1. Classification (GTDB taxonomy): domain Bacteria; phylum Acidobacteriota; class Terriglobia; order 20CM-2-55-15; family 20CM-2-55-15; genus 20CM-2-55-15. Next base: position 3,100 of record QHXA01000240.1, on the reverse strand, counting down.
TCGATTTTTGGACCAAAACCATCAGTGACGACAGCGAGTTCATCGCACACCTTCTCGATCCTCGAGAGCAGGACCTCATCAGTTCCGCGCTCGATTCGAGCGCCATGTTCAAAGGCTTCAATCAGGCAAATCTCGCTCGCAAATTACCGGGCGCTGTAGTCGTGATTGCTACGGAAGATTTGATCGACTTCGAGACAACAATCGAGGACGGCATCAACACAGGCCAGATTCACAGCATTCTCGATCCCACTCTTGCGGACCATATGCGTCGCGAAAGCTTGAAGTTCATCGATGAACTGAAAAGGACCGGAAATAGAACTTAACTTCCATTTTGCGCACGCCGAAGGCGTGTCAGGAAATTAGCCGAGGGACCCTTTTAGGGTGCGGATTCCTGAGTTGTCGATGTATTCCAGCGGTACGCAAAAAACGCGTACCCCTGGCTAATTTCCTAGCACCGCTTCGCGGTGCGGGACACGCTCCGGCGCACCGCTCCGCGGT
>QHXA01000240.1:0-2594 GCA_003222755.1 Acidobacteriota bacterium | reverse complement strand
GCAACTTCACATGTGCCCAGCCTGCCGCCAACATCTTGTGTCGTGTGGCCCTCATTCACGCATGCGATTACGGCGCGCTCAACAGCGCGCGCAGGCTCGATCAGGCCCAGGTACTCGAGCATCATCGCTGCTGTAAGGATCGATCCCATCGGATTGGCGATGTTTTTCCCCGCAAGCGGCGGCGATGATCCGTGCACCGGCTCAAATAGAGAGACGTTGCCGGGATTGATATTCCCGGAGGCGGCCATACCAAGGCCTCCCTGCAATGCCGCAGCCAAGTCCGTGACGATGTCGCCAAACATGTTGTTGGTGACAATGACTTCGAAACCCCGCGGCTGACGCACCATCAACAGACAAAGCGCATCGATGTACAAGTGGCTGGTGTGAATGCGCGGATACCGTGAGGCTGCCTGCTTATCGCTCATGCACACTTTCGTCTTTCCCTGCCGCTCCGCGTATTCAAACGCATACTCAATGATCCGGTCCACGCCTTTGCGGGTGTGGATCTCGACTTGATTCGCCACCTCGTCCGGCGTTCCTTTCTTGAACACGCCGCCGGAATTTACGTACGCGCCCTCAGTGTTTTCTCTGATGACGGTGAAGTTCACATCGTCCACGCCAACCCCTTTCAGTGGACAAAGGCGTTCGTCGAACAACCGCACGGGCCGAACATTGGCGTACAAATCCAAACCAAATCGCAGTGCGAGAAGAATCTCAGCCGCGTGCCGTTGATCGGGCACACGCGGGTCGCCAACCGCGCCGAAAAGGATCGCATCGAAATCCTTTCGAAACATTTCAAATGCACCAGGCGGAAGCGCGATGCCTTCTCTCAGATATTTCTCCGCACCCCAATCAAACTCGACAAATTCCAAGCCGGCGGCAAATACCTCGTTGACGCGGCGCAGCACGCGCATGCTTTCGCGTGTGACATCAATGCCGATACCATCGCCCGGAATGACTGCAATGCGTTTCATGTTCTGATCTTTGCCGGGACGGTCTAAGAACCTACCAGTGAGTTGTATTCAGTTACGAGCGCCTGCAAATGCGACTCTTCGTCCTTTGCAAAATCCATGAAAATCTGTCGGCCGCTGCCATCGGCAATCTGCTTCGCGAAATCGGTGAAGAACTGGTGCGAGCGGCGTTCGAGATTCATCGCGATATTCAACGCATCGAGGTCGCTCGTCTCGTCTTTTACTTCGATCTTCAAAAGCTCTTTCTGCGGGAAGATCTCTTCCACGATTTTCCGGCTGAGCGGTAATCGTGACGGCTCGCGCTTTAGCCATTCATTCTTTTTCATAAGCGATTGGTGTTCCGCTTGAAGTCGCCTCAAGTGGTCCGACTCCTCCGCCGCCAGACGTTGGAACATGATCCGTCCGCTGCCATTCTTCGTTTTGCGGGACGCGTTGGTGTAGAAGGTGTAGCCGCGGCGCTCAATAGCGAGCGTCAGCTCGAGAGCATCGCGCACGACCGTAGTCTGCAACCGCTGTTCGTCGTTAAGACCGGCAGCCTCTTGCTGGGTCCGCAGGCACGACTTACACAGCCCAAAGATGACGTAACGGCTATACCGCTCTTCGAACTGATTCTGTTCAGTGGCTCGCTTGATCAGGTTTTCGACCTTCCGCGATGGAAATTCGACAGTGCTCCCACATGAATTGCAAATGAAGTGGAGATGATTCGGCTGGCTAATCACCGGTTCATATCGCCCGATCCCGTGCAGCTTCGACTGCCGAACGAAGCCGGATTCCAAAAGGATTTTGATCGTGCGATAGATAGTTGCAAGCCCAATACGATGCCCTTGCTCCAGTAAGCTGTCGCGGATCTCCTCGACCGAGGGATGCCCTTTCGATTCCAACAGCGCTGCCCAAATCAATGCACGCTGCGAGGTCTTCTTCAGTTTCTTCTCCGTCAGTAGCTTTTGCAGCTCTTTCCTGTGTTTCATCGCTGCCCGATTATACGTTATAGTTAAACGCTATGAAGAAGGCAGCCCTACCATTTCTCCTCGCAATTGCGTTGTTCGGGTGCGCTAGAGGGCCCGCCGGCCGTGACTCCACGGCCACTGTCTCGAAGGGACCGGCTCCCGAATTTGAGCTCGAGAACATCGCAGGCGGCAAAACAAAGGCAGCCGACCTCAAGGGGAAAGTCCTTGTCGTGGACTTCTGGGCCACTTGGTGCGAGCCCTGCATCGCCGAAATCCCAAAGTTCAACAAAATCGCGGACGAATACAAAGGTAAGGACGTTCAGATCGTCGGCATTACCGTCGAATCGCCCCACGATGACATCAAGCCCAAGGTCAAAGAGACTGGTATGAAGTACACCGTGCTGGTCGGTAACGACGCCGTCGTAGACGGGTTCGGCGGCCTAATTGGGTTCCCCACAACCTTCATCGTCACGAAAGATTGGAAGATCTACAAGAAATACATGGGAGCGCTGCCGGACAAGGACGCGCGTATCAAAAAAGACATCGAAAAGCTACTCACCGAGGACGCCGCGAACAACGCGGACTAGCCTGTTGTTTTTCATAACGGGATATTTACCGCAAACAACAGGAACTTCGAGAAGAACTCCCCAAACAACAGAGCCACCACGGCCAGATA
>QHXA01000239.1 GCA_003222755.1 Acidobacteriota bacterium | reverse complement strand
GTTGATTGCTAATGTACCCCGATACGTCATCGACAACCGACTCGCTGACGCTGAATGCCGCATAACCTATCTGCCAAGCGAACGTTCGATGCAATATGCGGTGTTCGTGAATCCAGCGTGAGGAATTCGTTTTCATGATCTCGACGGCCTTCGCAACCGGCAACGCTGCTGGTAAGCGGACGAGCGCATGTGCGTGGTCATTCGCACCGTTGACGTTTAGCGCCACGCCGTTCAGCTCACGCACAATGCGTAAATGTTTTCACCAACCAGCCGGCACTTGTTGTAGCCGGCCTGCTGCAAGCGCTTCATCGGAGTCAGCCCCTCCGGATTCACGTGCTTGAAATAACCACGTGTTGCCATGTCCTCGCTGTGCGCTCGCGCTAGATTCTCCAGCGTGTCGTCCCACTCGAATGGCTCACGTTCATTTGCCTTTCGCTGCGCGTTAACGGATTCGTGAATCTGGCGCTCCAGATCGGGAATGCGAATCTCGGGCTGGGGGTTTTGAAGCAAAAGCAAGAAGAAAGTTAAAACCATCATGTCCTGAGTCTACCACCGCGGCGCATCCAGCCGGCTTATCCCCTCTGGCTCTGTAAGAAATCCAGCAGCGTTTGGGCCGTGGGAGTGAGCAGTTTCTGGCGCCGATGGATGATGCCAATGGGCCGGACAAGCTCCGGCATGTCCATCGGAATAGCGGCGAGAATACCCGACTCCACTTCGCGCAGCACACTGGGTTCGGGGAGAATGCTGACACCGGATTGAAGGGTAATTGCGTGTTTGATCGTTTCGATGTTATCGAATTCCATCGCGATGTTCACCGTAACGCCACGCTGACGCAGCGCCTTATCAATGGCCTTACGGATGCTAAGACCTCGATCGAACGCAGCAAACTTCTCTCCTTCAACGTCTCGAAAAGAAACCAGTTTCCTTTTCGCGAGCACGTGCGCGCGGTGGCACACAAACACCATGGGCTCGGAATGCCAGGGTACAATCGTCAACGATCGATGCGGAGGTGGAAATGACAAAATGCCCAGATCGGCTTCGTCGTTGACTACCGCCTCGACTACTTCGTGAGGGTGCAGATAGGCGAGGCGGATCTTCGCCTGCGGATACCGGGTCGTGAACTGCTGGGAGTAAATGCCCATATCGTGCAATCCAACTGAATAAATCACCGCCACGCGCACGGCACCGCTCACAAGCGTCCGCTGAGAAGTGATCTCTGCCTTTGCCTTTTCAAAGTTATCCAGCAGCGTCAAACACGCTTCGAAAAACTTCTTACCTTCCGGTGTCACCATGAATGGCCGTTTCGTCCGATCGATGAGCTGTGCGCCGAGCTCGTCCTCGAGTTGGCGCACCGCCTGGCTTGCAGCCGATTGGGATATCCGATGGGAAGCGGCCCCAAGCGAGAAGCTACCGGATCGAATGACATCGCAGTACAGGCTTAACGTCTCAAGGTTCATAAGACACAGAAATGTAGCCAGGCTTTCAGGCCGCGCTCACCAAAGATATAGCATTAGCATTTCTTATGCAAAGTACTTTTATTTTTCAGGATGACTTATCTTCTGAAAATGACTAAAGTAGTCGGCACCCTACCAGGACGACGTTGCCCGGAGAGGTACATCTATATGTTCTCAGCGCTGCCACCCAAACAGGGGTTGTACGACCCCCAATTCGAGCACGACGCGTGTGGAGTCGGCTTTGTGGTGGATATTGCCGGCCGCAAATCGAACGACATCATACGCAAGTCGCTTCAAGTACTGGTCAACCTGCAGCATCGCGGCGCCAAAGGCTGCGAAGCCAATACAGGCGATGGAGCTGGAATCTTACTTCAAATTCCGCACGAGTTCTTGAAAGCCGAGTGCAAGAAACTGCGTTTCGAATTGCCACCGCCAGGGAACTATGGCGTCGGGATGGTTTGCCTGCCGCGCGACTCCTACACCCAGCGCTGGTGCAAAGAGATTATCGAAGCGGCCGTTGCGCGCGCTGGTCAAAAGCTTCTGGGCTGGCGCGACGTTCCGACAGACAACTCGCCCATTGGCGAATCCGCGAAGGCCGTCGAGCCGGTGTTCAAGCAAGTCTTCATCGAGCGCAATCCGTACCTCAAGACAGTCGACGATTTCGAAAGAAAGCTCTATCTCATTCGTAAGCGCATCGAAAAGACGACTGCGGAGCTGTACTTCGACAGTTTTTCGGCGCGAACGCTGATCTACAAAGGCATGCTGTCGGCCGAGCAGATCGAAATTTATTTCCCGGATCTCGCGGATCGGCGGATGGTATCGGCACTCGCGGTCGTGCACCAGCGTTTCAGCACGAACACATTTCCGAGTTGGTCGCTCGCGCACCCGTTCCGCTACATATCCCATAACGGTGAAATCAACACACTCCGCGGCAACATCAATTGGATGAAAGCGCGCGAAACCCTCTTCGAATCCGCTCTTTTCGGGGATGACATCAAAGATTTGCTCCCGGTGATTGTTGAGGGCGGCAGCGATTCCGCGATGTTCGACAATGCTGTCGAAATGCTCGTCATGACCGGCCGCTCGCTTCCCCACGCGATGATGATGTTGATTCCCGAAGCGTGGGACGGGCATGAGACGATGACGGACGAGAAGAAGGCATTCTACGAGTACCACTCATGTCTGATGGAACCCTGGGACGGGCCGGCTTCCATGGTCTTGACGGACGGCGTCGTGATTGGCGCCACGCTCGATCGCAACGGTTTGCGACCATCACGCTACTGCGTCACGAAAGACGGATTGGTGGTAATGGCATCCGAAGTCGGCGTGCTCGACATCCCGCCGGAGAACATCGAGCGGAAAGGACGGCTTCAACCCGGCAAGATGTTTCTCATTGATACGCGTGAAGGCCGCATCATCGATGATTCGGAACTAAAGCACAACCTGGCGACCGCCAAACCCTACCGCCAATGGCTGAATGAAAATCTCGTTCGCCTGTCGGATCTGCCCGGTCACCCAGTTCCTGAACCGGATCATGCAACGGTCCTCAGACGTCAACAGGTTTTCGGATACACACATGAGGACCTTCGCATCCTCATGGCGCCAATGGCAAAAAACGGCGAAGAAGCCGTCGGGTCGATGGGGACGGACACGCCGCTCGCGGTTCTTTCGGACCGGCAGCCGCTGTTTTTCAATTACTTTAAGCAACTGTTTGCGCAAGTCACAAACCGCTGGACGCGATCCGCGAAGAACTCGTGACGTCGATGTCCACCGCGCTCGGGCCGGAAAGAAATTTGTTGCAGCCGAAACCCGAGAGCTGCCGGATGATCAAAATCCTTTCGCCGATTATCGATAATGACGATCTGGCGAAACTGCGCAACATTTCACTCGCGGGGTTCCGTTCCGTCACGCTGCCGATGCGATTCAAAACTTCGGAGGGCGGCGAGGGAATGCGGAGCGCCCTTAAAGATTTGTTCGAAACGGCAGGTGCCGCGATTAGATCCGGCGCCACGATCGTTATACTTTCCGACCGGCAAGTCGACAACGATTACGCGCCGATTCCGAGCTTGCTTGCGACGTCCGGTTTGCACCATCACCTGGTCCGTGAAGGCTTGAGAACGAAAGCCACTTTGATCGTCGAGACAGGCGATGCACGTGAAGTGCATCATTACTGTCTTCTGATCGGTTATGGTGCTTCGGCGATTAACCCATACCTCGCCTTTGAAACACTCGACGACATGATCCGTCAGGGGCTGCTTACCGGCATTGATCATCGCAAAGCGGTGAACCATTACACGAAGGCGGTCAAGAAAGGCGTGTTAAAGGTGATGTCGAAGATGGGCATCTCCACGCTGCAGAGCTACCGTGGCGCGCAGATCTTCGAAGCGATCGGCCTGGATCAAAAATTCGTCGATACGTATTTCACAAATACGCCGTCGCGTATTGGCGGCGTCGGCTTGGATGAAATTGCGGCGGAAACCATCGAGCGTCATCGCCGCGCGTTCCCGTCGCGGCCGATGCGTTTGCCGGATCTGGATTGGGGTGGGCACTATCAGTGGCGCCAGGACGGCGAGTACCACATGTACAACCCGGAAACCATCCACAAGCTCCAGTACTCGACGCGCACGAGCAACTACAAAGTCTTTAAGGAATATAGTGAGCTGATCAATTCGGCGAGCGCTCGTCTCTGCACGCTTCGTGGCTTAATGGAATTGAAATTCGCGGACAATCCTGTTCCGATCGAAGAAGTAGAACCCGTCGAATCGATCATGAAACGATTCGCGACAGGCGCCATGTCGTTCGGCTCCATCAGCAAAGAAGCGCATGAGACACTCGCCATCGCGATGAACCGCATCGGCGGCCGCAGCAATACTGGAGAAGGCGGGGAGGACCCAGCGCGTTACATTCCGGATCCGAACGGCGATTCCCGATGCAGCGCGATCAAGCAGGTGGCTTCCGCCCGCTTCGGCGTCACGAGCCAATACCTTGTAAGCGCGAATGAGCTTCAAATCAAAATGGCTCAAGGCGCGAAGCCTGGCGAAGGCGGCCAGTTGCCCGGACACAAGGTCGATGAAGTCATTGCGCGCGTACGCTACGCAACGCCCGGCGTGGGTCTGATTTCACCTCCGCCGCACCATGACATTTACTCGATCGAAGATCTCGCGCAATTAATCTACGACTTGAAAAACTCCAATCCGCGGGCTCGCATCAGCGTGAAGCTGGTGGCGGAAGTCGGCGTCGGCACCATTGCCGCAGGCGTCGCGAAAGCGCATTCGGATGTCGTTCTCATCTCAGGCGATAGTGGTGGAACGGGCGCATCGCCGCTGACGAGTATCAAGCACGCCGGCATTCCTTGGGAATTGGGTCTGGCCGAAACGCATCAGGTTCTGGTTCAGAACAACCTGCGCAGCCGCATCATTGTTCAGACTGACGGGCAGCTCAAGACGGGCCGCGACGTCGTTATCGCGGCGCTGCTTGGCGCAGAAGAATACGGCTTCGCCACCTCGGCCCTCATTGTCTCGGGGTGCATCATGATGCGCGTTTGCCATCTCAACACTTGTCCGGTCGGCGTCGCTACGCAGGATCCAGTGCTTCGCGAGAAATTCACTGGCAAGCCAGAACACGTCGTGAATTACTTCCGGATGATCGCGGAGGAAGTTCGCGAGTTCATGGCAAAGATCGGATTCCGAACGATCGATGAAATGGTCGGGCGGCGCGACAAGCTCGATACGCGCAAAGCGATCGATCACTGGAAAGCGACGAAGCTTGATCTATCGCCCATGCTCGAGATGCCCGAGGTTCCGGCCCACGTCCACGTGCGGCGCGTGCACCAGCAGGATCATGGGTTGGACAAAGCGCTCGACAATCTCTTGCTCGAGCTGGCAAAGGATGCGCTCGAATACAAGAAGCCTGTGGAAATGCAGCTTCCGATCCGGAACGCGAATCGAACCGTCGGCACGATTTTAGGCAGTGAAGTGACGCGGCGCTATGGCGCGGAGGGTCTCCCGGACGATTCGATCAACATTCGCTTCACAGGATCAGCCGGACAAAGCTTCGGAGCATTCCTTCCAAAAGGGATCAGTCTCATGTTGGAAGGCGACGCGAATGACTACTTCGGCAAAGGCCTGTCCGGCGGTAAGCTGGTAGTGTTTCCCCCAACAGCGGCAACATTTAAAGCCGAAGAGAACATCATCGTCGGCAATGTCGTCCTATATGGCGCGACATCCGGAGAAGCGTTCATTCGCGGTGTTGCAGGTGAGCGGTTTGCCGTTCGGAACAGCGGCGCCATTGCCGTTGTCGAAGGCATCGGCGATCACGGCTGCGAGTACATGACTGGCGGGCGCGTCATCGTTCTTGGCCGAACCGGCCGAAACTTTGCGGCAGGTATGAGCGGCGGTATTGCATACATTGTTGATCAAGACGGCGATTTCGCCGAGCGTTGCAATCTGGAGATGGTCGACCTCGAGTCCTTAGAAGATGCGCAGGAAGAACAATTCGTCAGAGATCTCATCGCTCGCCACATGCGGCTTACCAACAGCGCCAGAGCGCAGCACATGTTGGATGACTGGGCACAATACCGCGAAAAGTTAGTCAAGATCATGCCGCTGGATTATCGGCGCGTGCTCGCGGAGAAGAAGGTGCAGGCAGCCAAGACGTACGTGATGGTGCATCATGGGTAGCCTGAAGGGTTTTCTAGAAATCGGCAGAGTCAATTTTGAGCGGCGGCCTATCGAAGAGCGAATCCACGACTGGCAGGAAGTCTACCAAGAGTTCCCGGAAGATAAGCTGCAAGCTCAGGCAGCTCGATGCATGGATTGTGGCATCCCCTTCTGCCATCAAGGATGTCCGCTTGGAAACATCATTCCGGATTGGAATGACCTGGTTTATCGCGGCCAATGGCAGGAAGCATTATACCGGCTTCTCGCCACAAACAATTTCCCGGAGTTCACGGGACGGATCTGCCCGGCGCCGTGCGAAGGTTCCTGTGTGCTCGGCATCAATGCGGACCCCGTCACAATCAAGAACATCGAAGTCACCATCATCGATCGGGCCTTCAAAGAGGGATTGATCCGCGCCCGCCGGCCTGTGGTGCGGACCGGCAAGGCCGTGGCGGTCGTAGGTTCCGGACCGGCAGGATTAGCGGCGGCAGCCCAGTTGAATCAAGCCGGGCACTGGGTGACCGTCTTTGAGCGGGCCGATCGGATCGGCGGCCTGCTGCGATATGGTATTCCCGAGTTCAAGATGGAGAAACATATCCTCGACCGGCGGCTGAACATCATGCGCGAAGAAGGCGTCATGTTCCGCATTAACGCGAACATTGGTATTAACGTCCCGGTTGAAGAACTTCGACGAGAATTCGATGCGATCCTGTTGGCCGGCGGCGCCACTCACGCTCGGGATTTGCAAGTTCCCGGTCGCGAGCTGAAGGGGATCCATTTCGCGATGGATTATCTCCAGCTTCAGAACAAGCGCTGCGAAGGCGACAAGATTCCAGATTCCGAATTCATCACGGCAAAAGATAAACATGTCGTCATTATCGGCGGCGGCGACACCGGCGCGGACTGCCTCGGCACGGCTCATCGTCAGGGTGCTCGCTCGATCGTGCAATTCGAATTGCTTTCTAAGCCGCCGCTTGAACGCGCTCCCGACAATCCGTGGCCGAACTGGCCCAATATCTTCCGTACATCGTCCGCGCATGAAGAAGGCGGCGAACGCGAATACTCCGTTCTGACGAAGAAGTTCGCGGGCCGCGACGGGCACGTCGCGCAGCTTCATGCCGTGCGCGTGGAGTTCGAAGGGCGCAACATCAAGGAAGTCCCTCGTACCGAATTCACGCTGGACGTGGATCTGGTCCTTCTCGCAATGGGTTTCTTCGGCCCGGAGCGGAACGGAATGCTCGAGCAACTTGGTGTCGCTGTCAATGAACGGGGCAACGTCGCCACGAATGCCGAAAAAATGACGAGTGTCCCCGGTATTTATGCAGCCGGCGACATGGCTCGCGGGCAATCACTCGTGGTCTGGGCCATCCGCGAAGGCCGCGAAGCCGCCAAATTCGTCGACAAATATCTGATGGGACACACGGATCTGCCCTAGGATCAGAGACGCGGAACACACTTCCAGTATCTGTATCGCGAAGGATGGCTTACGTTCTCGACTTTTCGAGAACGTCAAGCAGCGGGCATTCGCTCAATGGACGTTTACCCACGGATCGGGAAAGCTGCGCTAACGCGTTGCGGACCTTTTTCAGATCGTGGATTCGCCGATCGATTTGATCGATCTTGGAATCGACACGCTTCTTCACTTCTGAGGCAGTCGCTCTGGAATCCACCCGCAGAAAGAGAAGCTCCCGGATCTCCTTCAATGAAAATCCGAGCTCTTTGACACTCTTGATGAAGCGGATCCGGTTCACTACTTCAGCATCAAACATCCGGTAACCGGATTCCTTTCGTTTCGGTTTGGTAAGGAGTCCTTCTCGTTCATAAAACCGGATCGTCTCAACGCCAACGCCCGCAAGCTTCGCGACCTGTCCGATGGTCATGGGCTTACCTGCATCGTGCATAAATACAAATGTACAGCCGGTAGTGGGATACGGAGTCAAGGGCCGGCCTCTTGACCGAAACGCTGTGTTATTCTCGCAAAATGATTGTGATTAAGTTTGGCGGCACGTCTGTGGAGGATGCCGCCGCCATCGATCGCTCCTGCTATATCGTCGGAGAGCGGCTTTCCCGCAGACCATTTGTGATTGTTTCCGCTCTTGGAGGAGCCACCAACGGGCTTCTGGAGGCAGGCAGTTATGCTGCGCGGGGCGAACTGGGCAAAGCCATGACGATCGCGGACCGGTTGGAATATCGCCACGCTGAACTCCTGCCGTCAATTGCCGAACATTTTGTCCGACTCCGCGAACTCTTGAAGGCGCTTGCGGCCATCGGCGAGTTTTCTCCGCGAACACAAGATCTAATTGCTTCCTATGGTGAGGTGCTCTCTTCGCTGATCGTCGTGGATCGTATGAAGCGTCTTGGACTCGATGCCGTTCACGTCGATGCACGGCAATGTGTGGTCACCGACGACCGCTTCGGAAGAGCCTCGCCAATCTTGGATCTCACAACTTCCCGCCTGGTAGAAGCAGCGCGGCCACACTTGGATGCAGGCCGATTAGTGGTGATGGGGGGATACATCGGTTCGACCTTGTCTGGAACCACAACAACGCTTGGCCGTGGTGGCTCGGATTACTCGGCGGCAATTGCCGGGGCGGCACTGAACGCAGACGAAATTCAGATTTGGACGGACGTTGACGGCATGATGACTGCGGATCCTCGTATTGTGCCTGGAGCTTGGAAGGTCAAGGAAATTTCGTTCGATGAGGCATCGGAACTCGCTTACTTCGGCGCGAAGGTCCTCCACCCGTTGACCGTACTTCCGGCAGTTGAGAAGAACATTCCCGTCTACATCTTGAATTCCAAGAACCCGAAGGGGACCGGCACTCGCATCACTCGTGAAGCACGGCCATGCAGAAACCTCATCAAGTCCATCGCCTGCAAGCGTGGCATTACGATCGTCACCGTCTCATCTTCTCGAATGCTGATGGCGCACGGATTCCTGCGCGCGTTGTTCGAGGTGTTTGACCGGCATCACACGTCCGTCGACATGGTGGCGACGTCGGAAGTGTCCGTATCCTTGACGCTCGACGATGTCTCTTCACTTCAACCAATCTTGGAAGAGTTGAAACAACTCGGTGATGTCGAGGTCAGCTCGAAAACTGCCTTGATCTGCCTGGTGGGTAACAATCTCAAGTACACACCCGGTGTCGCTCGACGCGCGTTCGGAAGCATTGCGGACATCAATATCCTGATGGTCTCGCACGGCGCGTCCAACATCAACTTCAGCTTTCTGGTCGACGAAAAAGACGCCACCGCCGCGATTCAAAAACTGCACGCCGACTTCTTTAGGGAGGTTGATTCGGAGGTTTTCGAACCCGCAGTGTAACCGGACGACATTCAGCCCTGCTCAAGGCAGGCAGTCCGGAAAGACGCTTCCATTCCAGCGGCAGCGCAGATGATTTCTGCGCTTGATTGTTGACGCTGGCAGTTTATGGACGCTCGGTGGGCGGTTTAGGGCCGGGGCCCGGCAGCGGAGGCTGAACACCTCCGCGCGCTTCGGACTCAAGTAGAGTGTCAATATCCGGATATTGATAAATCACGCGTGCAGCATTTTGAAAAAGACCGCCGGTGTCGGCAGTGGGGCCGTACGTGCTGTAGAGCTCGCAGCCCAGTATGCGCAGGTAAGTCGTGAGTTGTCCCCGGTGATGGGCGGAATGGGCTATTCGCCGCATGAGTATCCATGCCCGACTGCGACGAACGTCGAAGAATTGCGCGCTCTCCTCGAACCAGGGTTCCAAAATTGTCTTGAGTCTGGCCAGTCGGGCTGCAGAGGACGCGGCGTATTTCTTCATGAACTCCAGTCTCGTCTCGAGTGCCGGCAGCGCCGGCTCACCCAGATCGATGCCGAGAAAATTTTTCATCCAATAATCTTCACTCACGCATTGATGGACCATCTGCTCATGCACGCTGCGTGCACGCAAATGCGGTCTCCAGGGCATCTGGTCGTCGTTGAACATCGCCCAGACACCTAGAATTTTCTGACGCTCCGTGGAATACGTCTCTATGAGAAAAGAATATCGATTCACCACTGGAATAGTTTTACAACCATCCGAACTTTTCAGAAATTCTGAGACCGAGATCGCAACAAACCCTAACGAGGATTGTATGAAACGCGGTCTGATTGTTGTTGCCGTGCTGGCCGACGTCTGCTCGATGGTCATTCAGGCCCAAGCTCCTCAGGTTCCGCAATTGCGAAAAAATCGGCTTAATGCGCGATGGCTGTGCCGTCGACCGGAGCATGCACCATGACCACCTGCCAATCGTTGCCGGTCTTTTTGAACGTCAGCGTGAGCGAGCCTTTCATCTGATTAGGCGCTCCGGCGGCCGTTGTTTCGTCGAGGGTGTAACGGGCTCCGGCCCATGCGCCGCCATCCCATGTCTGGCCGGTCAAATTGGTGATCGCAAGTTTCTTCGCCGGTTTTGCCTGCATGATGCGGTTGAGAAAAAAATTAACAGGGAAGAAGTGGAAATCTTCGTCGACCCATATGGCATCGGGAGCAACATTCTTTTGGAAGTAAGCGGCGTCCTGATTGTTGATCGCGGTAACGATGGCGTTCACCATATCGGCGACCGGACCAGTGAGCGTCGGGGGAGCGGGAATCCCGCCTCGTCCACCGCGTCCGCCTCCTCGGCCTTGCTCTTGACCGCGGCCTTGCGACGCTTGGGCGAGCGCCGAGCCTGCCAATGCCACCACTATAATTATCAGAACGAGAATCGATCTCTTCATATTTCTTTCTCCTTAATGGAAATTTGGCTTGGATTCTACAATTGAATCTTCCGCAGCCTCAACGATATTGACACGGGACTGGATTACACTCATCCGGATCGTGTGTGGGTCAGTTTAGCGGCCGGACTCGGCCTGGTAGGAATACGACTCCTGCTGTCGCTGTTTTGATTTCTTGCGATATGCGCGATAGATGATGAAGCCGAACGTCGCCAGCACGGCGTACGGTAGTATCAGCAACATCAAAATGCCATGCGCCAGGCTGGCCGCGATGCTTTTGCCCTCTGGCGAGGACTCCAGAGCGGCGCGGCACATCGCGCAGCCTTGAGCCCAGAGCTCCGGATAAAGGTTCATCGTTATCGAACTCGAATTAAATGAGTCGCGTTACCCAGCGTCTCGGGAAATGTAAATGAGAACAGAATCACGGCCAGTATTAATGGAGTCAACGTGATGAGGATCAAATTGAGCCGCTCATAACGCAAGTGCATAAAGAACGCCGCAATCACCAGGATCTTAAAAAGCGTTGTGCAAACGAGAAGAAGTGCCTTAAGCGTGGCGTTGATGTGGGTATAGCCGACTCCCAGCGCAAGCGCTGTGAGGACCAGTAGCCAAAACCATGTCATCAAGTAGGTCTTGTAATGGATCGAATGTTGGTCGTGATGTTCAGCCATAAGTCTCCTGCGGTCTACAACAAATAAAAGAACGCGAAAACGAAAACCCAGACCACGTCAACGAAGTGCCAATAGAGTCCGGCATTCTCCACGCCGTCTCCGGAATACTTGCCCATTGCCGCCCTGATTGCAACGATTGAAAGAATCGTAACGCCGCTAAAAACGTGGAATCCGTGGAATCCAGTGATCACGAAAAAGCTGGCCGCAAACTGGGGTACGCCCCATGGATTGTGCGTCAGCCGGGCTCCTTCTTCGATCAAGTGAGTCCATTCGAACGCCTGGCAGCCCAGGAAAATCAGCCCTCCAACGATCGTGAGCACCAGGAAGCGGAAGGCCAGCTTCGGATTCGCCGCGCGAGCCGCCGCCACGGCCATGGCCATCACGGCGCTAGAGGAAATCAGCACAAAAGTCATGAATGTGATCAACACCATGTTGAAAACTTCCGTCTGCTTCGGCCATTCGGGGCTGATACTTCGCATGAAACCATAGGTAATCAAAAATGCGGCGAACGTCAGCGCGTCCGAGATGATGAAGATCCACATCATGAACTTGCTCCACGACGTGCCGAACGGCGATTTGCCGCCGCCCCAATCGGAAGCAAGTATCCGTTGTTGTTCAGTTAAGGTCGAATCCATTCAATTCTCCGGATGGTCACGTTAGGACAGCAATAGCAACAAAAACAGATAAACCCACAATGCGTCCATCACGTGCCAATACATGGCACACAACTTCAGCGGTTCGTAGTTGAAAGCCGTCAAGCGATTCTTGAGAGCCTTTGCGAGAACCAAACCTAAAGCAATCACGCCGCCCAGAAGATGCAAACCGTGAAGTCCCGTCAGGATATAAAAGAAACCACTCTGCAGTGTCGACGGCAGGTACACACCCGCATTCACAAGCTGACGCCACGCCGCGAGCTGGCCAACAAGAAACGCTACCCCCAAAATACCGCCACTCGCCAGCCACCGCTTCATGCTTTGAAGATCGCCGCGGCGGACGGCGCGGCGGGAAATATCAATCGCTACGCTACTCAACAGGAGGATCGTTGTGTTGGGCCATAACAACCATGGAAGTTCAATATTCTGCCAGGCCGGGACACCGCGCAGCACAATGTAAGCGCTCGACAGACCGGCAAACAACATGATGATTGCCGTCAGGAGAATCCACACGCCGAGTTGCCCTTTCGGGATGGGAAACGACGATGAACCAGAATCGGGCGAGCCATCGTCTCCCCGGCCGCCGGATGGCTTGAAAGGAGGCGGTGGCACAGTCCCGGTTCTTCGGTCTTCAGTTAATATAGGCATGACGTCTCAATTCAGCTTTGTGTCAATGTTGAGCTGTGACCGTTGCCGGTACAGTTTGCGGTACGAAATCTTCCCGTTCGCCGGGCACGCTGTAATCGAATGGCCAGCGATGCACTGTGGGAAGCTCTTCTCCAAAGTTACCATGACCCGGCGGCGTCGGCGCAGTCCACTCCAAAGTAGTCGCGCGCCACGGATTGCGTTCAGCCACGCGCCCGCCGAAAATGCTGAAGAAGAAGTTGAACAAGAAAATCAACTGGGCCGATTCCAAAAC